>JAUNJS010000006.1 GCA_030533125.1 Eubacteriales bacterium
GAACGACGGAAAACCGCTGCGGAACGACGGGAAAATCCTGAAAAACAGAATAGTCACAAGAATCGCAGGGGCGGCCTGTACCGGGTGCGGGCCGCGGATCCCTGTTCAACGCACCCGAAATGGAGGTACTGCAAGTGGGTTATATTTTGACGAAAGAGGGCTTTGACCGGGTCCTGTCCGAGCTTGGGAAAAAATACAGGCTCTACGCGCCCGTGCGCAAGGTCGGCGAGGGGAGATTCACCGACACGGATGTCGTACGCTACGACTTCGTCAGTTCCGTCGATGAGATCGAGCTGGGTCAGAAGTCGGACTACGCGTTCAAGGAACTCCTGACACCGCTGTCGGAGACGCTCTTCTTCTTTACAGAGGATGAGGTCAAGACCGCGGACAGGGATGCGCGGGAGGCGATCATCTTTTTGAAGAGCTGTGACATGCACGCCGTAAAGCGTCTCGACCAGATCTATCTCGACAACAAGTTCTCGGATCCTTTTTATAAAGAGATCCGCGACCGCGTGCACTTCGTCCTGCTCGGATGTCCGAAATCCGGCGCGGACTGCTTCTGCGTCGACATGGGCACGAACCGCACGACGGAAGGCTATCTGTTCTCCCTGGACAAGACAGAAGACGGCTTCAAATGCAATGTTCTCGACGGTTCCCTCGACGGGATTTTCGCCGCGAACAGCGAGGCGCAGCAGGATGTTGAGCCGAACTATGTGACAGAGAACGCGACCCGCGTCACGATCCCGGAAGAGATTCCGAACAGCATCTACAAGAATCCCGTATGGGACGAGTACAGCGCGCGCTGCATCGGCTGCGGCCGCTGCAACTTCGCATGTCCCACCTGCACCTGCTACACGATGCAGGACGTCTTCTACACGGACAACGGCAAGGTCGGCGAGCGCCGCAGGGTCGGCGCCTCCTGCATGGTCGACGGCTATACCAACGTCGCCGGCGGCGGCCAGTACAGGCGCACCAAGTGCGAACGCATGCGCTTCAAGGTGCTCCACAAGATCTATGATTTCAAAAAGCGCTTCGGTTATCAGATGTGCGTCGGCTGCGGCCGCTGTGACATGATCTGTCCGGAGTACATCTCTTTCTCCGCCTGCATCAACAAGGTCAATAAAGCGGTGCAGGACGAGGCGGCAAAAGCAGGGGAGGTGAAATAATGGCAGACAGGACGAACACGAATGTGTCCATGAATATCCAGGACAACCCTTACGTGCCGTTTCCCTCCAGGATCCTGGAAGTCATCCGGCATACCCAGAAAGAATATACCTTCCGCATGGAGTTTACGGGCGATGTGAAACCCGGCCAGTTTTTTGAGGTCTCCATGCCCAAATATGGCGAGGCCCCGATCTCCGTCAGCGGGATCGGCCCGAATTTCGTCGATCTCACGATCCGTAAAGTCGGCCGCGTCACGAACGAGGTCTTCGAGCGCTATGTGGGGCAGAGCCTTCTGATGCGCGGCCCCTACGGCAACGGCTTTGATACTTCCCTCTACGCGGAAGGCGAAGTGGTCGTCATCGCCGGCGGCACGGGCGTCTCCCCGGTCCGCGGCGTCATCGACGCCCTTGCGGACACGAAGGAGCCCAAGGACAAGCACGTCATCGTCGGCTTCCGCAGCCCCGGCGACATGCTTTTCCGCGATGACCTGAAGAGATGGGACGAGAAGCTCGACCTGATCCTCACGGTCGACGGTGCACCGGAGGGATACGAGGGCAACATCGGCCTCGTCACAGCGTTCATTCCGGACCTGCCGATCCGCGAGGTCGAAAAAGCGCAGGCCGTCGTCGTCGGCCCGCCCCCGATGATGCGCTTCTCCGTCATGGGGCTTCTGCAGAAGGGCTTCAAAGAGGAGAACATCTGGGTCTCGCAGGAGCGCAAGATGTGCTGCGGCCTCGGCAAGTGCGGACACTGCCGCGTCGGCGAGAAATACATCTGCCTCGACGGCCCCGTCTTCAACTATACCGTCAGCAAGGACATGATCGACTGATCAGACCGCCGGCGGAGTCTGCGGCGAAGTTTTTTATTCGTCCGGCAATCGTTTTTGAGAGCCTGCAGACAATCCGGCATGGAGGAAAAATACATGGGAATTGATGTCAATTTAAAAAAGCTGAAAAAGAACGCGTTCCGCTATTCCAAGGTTCGCGGCGAGACTGCCTCCCGTGTCCGCATCCCCGGCGGCGTGATCGGCGCCAAAGCCATGGTGCGCGTCACTGAGATCGCGGAAAAATACGGGAACGGGACCATTTTCATCACCAACCGCCAGGGCGTCGAGATCCCCGGGATCAAACTCGAGGATATGGATGCCGTCAACAAGGAGCTCCAGTTTATCATCGATGAGTCCGGCGTCAACCAGGAGGAGTACGAGGGCGGCTATCCCGCGGCGGGTACCCGCAACGTCGTCGCCTGTCCCGGCAAGCGCCTCTGCCCCTTCGGCTGCTATGACACGACCGAATTCGCGCAGAAGATGGACAAGCTCATCTTCCCCAACAACCTGCACATGAAGGTCGCCTTCACCGGCTGTTCCAATGACTGCGGCAAGGTCCGCATGAACGACTTCGGCATCATCGGCATGACTGAGCCCCAGTACGACCCGAACCGCTGCGTCGGCTGTGAGCAGTGCGTCAAATACTGCCAGAAGCGTTCCGTCGGCGCCCTCAAGGTCGTCAACGGCAAGATCGAGCGCGATACCAACCTCTGCATCGGCTGCGGCGTCTGCGTCGCCTACTGCCCGACCCGCGCCTGGACCAGGAGCGAGGAGCACTACTTCCGCCTTGTCCTGCTCGGCCGCACCGGCAAACAGAACCCCCGCCTTGCCGAGGACTTCATCAAATGGGCGGACGAGGAGAGCATCCTCAAGATTGTCAAGAACTGCTATGCCTTCGCCGAAGAATATATCGACAAGGAAGCCATTGAAGGCAAGGAACACATCGGCTACATCGTCGACCGCGCCGGCTTCGAGACCTTCCTCAAATACGTTATGGAGGGCGTCGAGCTTCCCGACAAGGCCGAAGTCGCCACACGTATTTACTGGGGCGGCAAGAGATATGACAGGAGCAATAACCTGAAATAGGACTGTACGGGACAGAGCGGCAGGCTGCATGGGCGGAGGACATCCGTATGACAGGAGCAACAACCTGAAACAGGACTATACCATGCGCAGACGAAGCGATCAGAATGCACGGGACGCAGACCCGCAGGTGACCCGGGACAATCAGACCGGTTTCTGACGGTGAAAGCCGTCACTCCCCCCACATATGCAGAACCATCCCGATGCGAAAGCAAGGGGATGGTTCTGTATGCTTTTTCGCGGCTGTCAGGACGCGGGACGGTTTTGCGGGACTCTCCGCAGCCGCCTGAATGCGGGACGGTTCTGCATGCTTTTTCGCGGCTGTCAGGACGCGGGACGGTTTTGCAAGATTCTCCACAATCGTATATAATCAGAATGGTATACAAAAACCGGGCAGTGTCCCGGCTGCGGTCAGTCACAAGGAGAATCAAAATGGAATCTTTTATTGAAGTGCTGGAAGTTATCCTGAAATTCGTTGTCGAGATCAGCATATTCTGCCTGGAAACGGCAGGCATCATTGTACTTGTATCATCCGCATTTATATGTTTTGTCCGATGGCTGCGCCGCGACAGGGAGAATATCCGTCTTGATCTCGCGCAGGGAATCGCCCTCGCGCTGGAATTCAAGATGGGCGGCGAGGTTCTTCGCACCGTCATTGTGCGCGAATGGTCGGAACTCGGGATCCTGGGCGCGATCATCGTCCTGCGCGCCGCCCTGACCTTCCTGCTCCACTGGGAGATCGAGAATGAGAAGAAAGAACTGAAAAAAGCCGGCGGATGCGGAGAGAATCCCTGCCGCGGGGGGAAAAGAAGGAATCCGGAGAGGATCAGGCGCAAAAGAAAAGAAGCGGATCCCGCAGAGGATCAGACAGCGGATCTGTAGGAAACCGGGGAGCGTCTGTTTCCGGCGGTGCCGCGGAGCCCCGGCATGTCTGTTTCCCGGATAGATCAGCTTTCTGAATCATGATATATCAATAGAAATCGAAAATCAGGGGATCCCCCTAGTGTCAAAGACAGGAGATCCCCTGATTATTATTATCGTCTGTTTTGCTATACTGGTTTTAAAACTTGAGTCGGTACCGGTTACGCGTCGCGGGCCTCGTTGATCCCATCATTGTTTTCTTTCTCCAACAAATACGCTGCCTTTGTGAAAACATGTAGGGATATCCTGCGCTCATGCGCAGCTGCAGGAGGGAAAATACGGAGAAACAGTCAGAAATGAGAAAAGGATTGGAATATAAAAGGTTTATCTGGGAAGAGATCCTGCCTGAGCCGGCTGTATTCCGGGTCTGTGAAGCGGGAAGCGGCAAAAACGCTTACTTCATTGTGTCCGGCGGGGAGTCCCTTGCGGTCGACCCGCAGTCGGAAGAGATGGTCCGGAGTATAGAGAGACTGTCCGGCGGGCTTGGCGCGCCCCCTGAGAAGATGCAGATCTTTTTGACACAGGGATGCAGGGATGCGGATATGGAGAAGATGATCGAGTCATTGCGCTCCGAATCGGTGGTTTATACCGGTGCCTCCGGGGAACCGGAAAGGACTGTGGGAACCGGCGGTCCGGCCCGTATGACAGTGGTCTCGGACGGCAATAAGATCTGTATCGGCAGAAGGTTCTTTCAATGTATCCGGCTCGAGGGACATGCCAGAGGACTCACAGGTTTGTGGCTGCCGGAAGAAGGGGTTCTTTTTTCCGGGGAAGCGGTCGGATGCGATTATCTGCCCGATGTTCCGGCCTGGGACGACAGGATCGACACACTCGGGCTGCAGGTCGAGACGCTCCGCCGGATCGGAAACCTGCCGGTCAGGCTGATCCTGCCCGGACAGGGTATGCCTGCCGGCCTTGAGACATACGGGGACAAAGACGATTCCCGGATTTCGAGTGCCTGTGCTTCGGTGCTGGAGAACATGCTCAGACAATACTGTGTCCATATTCTGGAAACGTATCAGCAGATCCCTGCAAGGGGGAGTATCGCGCCGGAGCAGCTGGAAAAAGCCGGGCGGGGGAAGGCAGGCAATAAAATCGGGTCAGAAGCAGGAAGCGGAGAGGAAGCCCGGAGGGATATACAGGCGGCGGAGAAGGAAAGGAACCCTGGGACCGGGGACATGGCCGCAAGCTGCCGTAAATTTCTCCTGTACCGGAAATACATCCGGCAGAAGGAGGACGAAGAAGGACGGATTATCTTCGAGAGAGGAAGCATGTATCTGACAGACTGGAGCCTCAGGGAGGATTAAATCTGCGGAGACAGAGGGAAAAACCCTTTTTATTTTGAGGGCTTTCCCTGATTTTTGACAAACGGATTTATTTTTATAATAGATATTGAGAAAAATAGGGCAAAACACTTCGTATCACTCGGAATAGAATCACACAGGATAGAGGCTGTCTTACCTGCAAAACTATGTATCACAAGGAAGGGGAAGGATCATGGATGAAAAACTGAAACTGACTAGAAGAAAGTTTCTCCAGGCAACGGCAGCAGCCGGAGCTGTTGCCGCGGCGGGGGGACTTGAACTGACGGCGTATGCCGCTCCGGACGAAGAGCCGCAGAAGGGAGATCTCAAGTATGTGCGCACGACCTGCGCGCCCAACTGCACCGGCGGCTGCGGGCAGCAGGCCTGCGTCTACAACGGAGAGATCAAGGACATCATCCAGGCGGCGGATTATCCGGATGAGGAGCACAATCCCAGGGGATGTCTGAAGGGCATCTCCTTCTCCAACCTGATCTACGGCCCGCACCGTATGAAGGGTCCCCAGATCTGGAGAGGAGAAGGCAACCCCTCCGGAATCCCTGAGGGATACGAGGATGTCAGCTGGGACGAGGCACTTGATTATACCGGAAGTGAGCTGCGCAGGATCATCGATACCTACGGACCGGAATCCGTAGCTGTCGTAGTGCAGGTCGCGGGCACCGGCCATGTGTGCAAGGGAGCGCTGATCAGGCTTGCGACACTGAACCACTTCAGTGTCCTGGGCGGCTATGAGATGAACGGCGACCTGCCCATGTCCGCGCCGATCACCTTCGGCGTGCAGAGCGAGGAGCTGGACACCTACTGCTGGCCGGATTCCAAGTATATCCTGATCTTCGGGTCGAATCCCCTGCAGACCCGTATCCCGGACGCCCATTTCCTGATCGAGGCAAAGGAGAACGGCGCCAAGGTGATCTGTTTCGATCCCTGCTTTACCGCCACGGCGTCCAAATCGGACGAGTGGTATTCCATCAAGCCTTCCTGTGACGCGGCGGTGGCCAACGGGTTCTCCAGAGTCATTGTGGAAGAGGGGCTGTATGACGCGGATTTCGTCCGCACCTATACGGATCTGCCGCTTCTCATCCGGGAAGACACCCACAAGAGGCTTCTGGCAGAGGATGTACAGGGACTGAAGGCCCCCGCGGATATGCCCGAGTACAGGCAGGCCTATGTGGTCTACGATGAAAAAGCGAAAAAATTCCTCACCGTGGATCCGGAGCACCTGGATCTGCCGCTGACCACTCGTCTGGAGGGGACGATCAGCGTGCCGCTCAAGAACGGGAGCAAGGTGTCCTGCAGGCCGGCCTTCGAGCTGATGCGCGAGATGCTCAGCGAGTATACGCCTGAGGCTGTCGAGCACATGTCGGATATGCCGGCCTCCGAGATCGAGCGCCTCGCCCGCGAAATGGCCACGGTGAAGCCCCTGCATATCATGTACGGCGCGTCCAACTACCAGTGGTACCACGGCGACCTGAAGGGCCGCGCGATGGCGCTTCTGTGCGCCCTGACCGGCAACTACGGACATCTGGGCGACGGCATGTCCACCTACGCGGGCCAGTACAAGCTTAAATACAGCAGCACGGGGCAGTGGTGGAGCGTGCCGGACGAGCCGGACAGGAAGAGCGCCGGTTTCTCGTTCTGCTACATGCTTAACGGGAAGACCGAGACCATGACCTGCCCGTATCCGGAGCACGGCATCAAGGCCTGGCTGATCTACTGCTGCAACCCGTTTGACCAGCACAATATGAGCAATATCCTCCGGGAGCAGGTGGAGAGCGGCCAGCTGGAGCTGGTGGTCAACTTCGATTTCCAGAACACCACGACCAGCAGGTACGCGCATGTGAACCTTCCCGGCGTCTCCTGGTATGAAAAGAAGGAGATGGTTTCCACGCCGTGCCATCCCTATATCCAGATGATGAACCCCGCCATTGAGCCGCTGTACGACTGCAGACATGAAGTGTGGATCCTCCGGGAACTGGCGGAGCGGATCCATCCCGGCGACAAGGCGAAATACTACTACGGCGACATGGATCCCAATGACGTCGTGGAGGAGGTCATCAAGCTCACCTTCGAGAAGGGCAACTTCGAGCTGGAAGGGCTGACCCTGGAAGATATCAAAAAGGGGCCGGTCAAGTTCAAACACGCGAATCCCGGCCGCAAGAGGATCGCGTTCTGGGAACAGATCCACGAGAAGATGCCTTTCCCGCCGCAGAGCTACCCGACCCCGCTGGCCGCGACGGCGCAGTTCGTCAAGAGCGGCCGCATGGAATTCTACAAGGACGAGGACAAATTCATCGAACTGGGAGAATGCCTGCCGGTCCACAAACCTCCGTTTGAGGATACGGAGTATGTCCTGAATCCGCAGGCCCGCGAACTCTATAAATTCAATTATGTGACCAGAAACTCCATCCACCGCGTCCACTCCACGCATTCCAACAATGAGATGATGCGGGAACTGCAGGACGACAGCCCGAAAGTTTATCTCAACCCGGACGACGCGGCAGAGAAAGGGATCGCCGCCGGCGATATGGTCGAGGTCTTCAACGACCGCGGCAGGCTTCTGGCGGAGGCAGTACTGGATCCCGGCATCAAGTCCATGATGTGTATTTTCGAAGAGGGATGGTGGAGCCGCTACACGCACGGGACTTCCTACAATACGCTTCTCAAGATGTGGATCAATCCCATTCACGAGATCTATTTTGTCTCGCAGATGTGGGCGCCCAATACATCATGGAATGAGTGCCTGGTCGACTACAGAAAGGCATAGAAAGGAGAGGTGAAGTCTGATGCGTTATTGCATGGTAATAGATCTTGACAAATGCATAGGCTGCCAGACCTGCGCGGTGATCTGCAAGATGCACCACGCGCAGCCGCAGGGGACGTGGTGGAACAGAGTCTTTACGCAGGGATCCGAGTACCACCAGTCCGCGGTCGGGAACGACGGGGCCTATAAAATTGAATACCTCCCCGTGTCCTGCCAGATGTGCGACAACGCGCCCTGTGAGCGCGTCTGCCCCACCGGCGCGACTTACAAGAATGAGGAGGGGATGATCCTGGTGGATTACAACCGCTGTATCGGCTGCCGCACCTGTATGGCGGCCTGCCCGTACGGCGTGCGCCAGTTCAACTGGAAGGATCCCAAAAAGGATAAAGAGGAAGCCGGATACGAATACGGGTATCCCTTTGATGTGAAAGAGAACGGAAAGCGTCTGGTCTACACGCAGAACCGCCCGGCGGGCGTCGTGGAGAAATGCACGTTCTGCGTGGAATGCATGAACGCGGACGGAACCTACGACGCGCTGCCCGCCTGTGTCCGCGCATGTCCCGGCAAGGCGCGCTTCTTCGGAGATCTGGACGACCCGGATTCCCATGTCAGCCGTCTGATCAAAAGCAAGCAGGTCTTCCGCCTCAAGGAAGAGTACGGCACGGAACCCAAGGTCTACTACATCTCTTCGAGCAAGCCCAAGAATGTGGAAGCGGAGTGGGCGAGCCAGTCATGGGAGAATAAGACGCCGAATTTCATACCGTAAGGAAGGAACTCATAGAACGGGAAAGCCGGGAGCGGCTTTCCCCGATCCCATTGGGTTCCGCGCCGTTTACGCGGCACAGAAAAAGGAGTAGACGATGAAAAGTAAATCTTTATCCGGTAAAAAACTGACTGCTCTGCTCATCGGCGCACTCATGTGCGTCGCGGGTCTTGCGGCATGGGGGTACCAGCTGGCTGCCGGCATGCAGGTGACCAATATGCGCAACAGCTTTACCTGGGGCCTTTATATGGGCAGTTTTGAATTCTTTATTGCGATGGCGTCCGGCGGACTGCTCGCGTTTTCCATCGCGTATCTCTGGAATGTGGAACAGCTCAAACCCTTCACGAAGATCGCTGCCATCGGATCTCTGGCAGCTGTCGTTGCCAGCGGCGTCGCGATCTTTGAAGACCTGGGGATGCCTTTCCACGCGTTATATATGCTGCTCACCCCAAACGTAGGTTCACCCCTGTTCTGGGATGTAATCATCCTGACGCTGTTTGTGGTCGTGAGCGTCATCGCTGTACTGCTCACGGTCCTTCCCGACACGAAAAAGCATCTGCACGACAGGGGCTACAGAATGAATGCCGAGGAGAACTGCCGCAGATTTTCTCTGATCGCGTTCCCGATGGCCTTTCTGGTCAATATTGTCACGAGTTTTATGTTCGCGACGCAGAACACCCGCGAGTGGTGGCACAGCGCGCTGATCCCGGTCAATGCGTGCGCGGAGGCGACGGCGGTCGGTCTGTCCTTTACGATCCTTCTGTGTGTGATCATGGCAAAGCATGAGACTTTTGTCGAGTACAGCGATGGGATCCGTCTTATGGCGCGCATCGCGGCGGCAGCGATCGCCGCGTATATCGTGATGTCGTTCATTGAGATCATTCCGCTCGCATGGAGCGGCACGCAGGAGAGTCAGCATCTGCTGCACCTGATCTTCCATACGTACGGCCTGCTGTTCTGGCTGGAGATCCTGCTTCCTCTTGTGGCGATGATCCTGTTCCTGGTCGGCGGCGGCCTCGGAAAGGAACTGGTCGCTGTGGCGAGCGTCCTTGTGATCGTCGGCATATTCATACAGCGTATGATGCTGCTTCTGCCGGCTTTCAACTCCATCCCGCTTACGCTGCCGGTGGCCGGAAAGCTCTGGACATTCCCCATCGCGGTCGGGACATTTACAGAGGGGCAGGATGTGTTTGTCCGCTTCTGGAACTATGTTCCCAGCCTGATCGAATGGATCGCAGGCATTCTTCCGGCCGGCCTGATCGTGTTCGTGATGGCGGGGGCAGCTATCCTGTTCAGGCTTCTGCCTGAGGAGGCGTAAGAAGAAAACGTCCGGAAATACCGGTCATGAAAACCCGGATCGACGCTGCCTGCGCGCGGCGCGGGTTCTGCGGACTCCATGTCCGTTTCCGCATTCGTAAGAGCGCGCCGGGATATGTTCTGCCTGCGCGCGGCGCGGGTTCTGCGGACTCCATGTCTGTTTCCGCATCCGTGAGAGCGCTCCGGGACATGTTCTGCCGGCGCGCGGCGGGCTCTGTGACGCATCAATGACCGTGAACAGAATGAATGTTATAGTGTATAGGTTGAAGAAAAGTGCCTGTGCGCGCGGCGCGCAGGCACTTTGCAAAGGCAGTGATTATGGGACTGGGACCGGGTGAAATGATATTGATTCTGGTCATCGCCTATGTGGTGGTGGGACCGGATGATATGGCGAAGCTTGCGCGGACGCTGGCAAAGACCCTGCGCGAATTCAGGAAAATGGGAACAGATCTGCGCGCGGAAGTGAATGACAGCATATCTGTCCCCGTAGACGACTTGCAGAAAAAAATGCAGGGATCCGACCTTGACAGTGTTCTGAAGGAGATCCGGAAGGCGGAGGAGCAGATCGGGAAGTCATAATCGATTCCGGCACAGTTTTATCGCGCATTTGTCCCCGGCGGTCTTGCCGGTTCCGGTCATCAGGTTCCCGGGAGCCTTCAGCGCCCTTCTGCCGGAACGCCCCGACGGAATTTCCGGTGAGCTGCATTATGTTCTGCTCTCCGCGCGGCAGCGTACACAGAGGGCGGAGCCGCTCCCCGCGGGAACCGGTTCTCCGCACCGGGCGCAGGGGACAGCGGCGACGGGGTGCAGGCGGGGGCGGACAGGAGCAGGCAGGGGAACCGGAACAGGTGCCGAAAGGGCTTTTTCCGGACAAATGTCCGTACACATCCCGCATCCGGTGCACTTTCCGGGCAGCAGTGCCATATAAAAGCGTCCGGATCCCTCCGGTCCGGGAGCGCGCACGATCGCTTTGCAGGGGCACAGCCTGGCGCAGATACCGCAGGCAGTGCATTTTTCCGTGAAGGCGGGGAGATTCCAGAGGAAATCCCGGCTGTTGCCGGATTTCGCGATCTGTTCGAGCCGGCGGATCAGGAGCTGCCGCCAGATCGTCCCGTCGGGGATGGATTCCTGCAGGGCGGGGAGAAGTGAACCGGCTGCCCGGCCGGTCCGTTTCGCGGCGAGAGAAAATGCCTGCCTCCGGGTATATTTCCGGGGAGCCACGGCGGCCGGATCCTGTGTGAGGATGATATTCGCGGCATAATCCGGCTCCCGCGCGGAAGACGGCGCCTTTTCCGCCGCGGCATAAAGAGCATTTGCTTCTGCATGCGCTGTTCCTGCTTCAGATGTACTGGTTCCTGTTTTCGGGATCCAAGTTCCGGTTTTTGCTGCATCTTCGTCTGAGAACACGGCAGGCAGAGAGCTGGTTCCGGTATTTCCGAAAAACCGCATGGCGAGGCCAATGTTCTGCTGCAGCGATGAACGGCAGGTCTCTTTTTCGCAGTTCACGCAGTCTCCGGTGAGCAGAATCACCCGCCCCTGCAGCGCTAAGAAACAGAGAAGTTCCCAGGGGAGAGAGCCGGGATATTCTGTATAAAAACTGTTGCCTGGTCCATGAACACATGAAATTGTGATATCCTTTTGTTGACCGGAAAAACTCCGCGCGCTGTTCGGATCAAGAGAGGCGAGAATCCTTTCCGTCTGCAGACGGGCAGGGGCGACCGCCCGGACAGGACAGGCGCTGACGCACAGGCCGCATCCGGAACAGGCATTCCAGTCTGCTTCCGGTTCACCTCCGTCATCCATGGATATGGCGGATTCCGTGCACACATCCGTGCAGGCCGTGCAGGGACAGCGTCTCTGCAGCCGGTTCAGGCAGCGGGCATCGTGCAGGGACGGATGGTTGTCAAAGATGAGTTTTCTGGCGAGGTATTCGCTCCACAGTGACATATCAGGGACCTTTTTAAGAAATGTAGAATGTAACATGGAATGAAGCAAGTATAGCATATTTGGGGATTATGGAATACCGACATTGGAAAGAGCAGCTGCATACTCTGCGCAGGAGCACGGGATTCGATTTCGCGGGCATGGCATCTGTCGTACGCGGAAGCAGGATCCTTATGGTCTGGAGGGCGGCATCCGGGAATCATAACAGGAATTATCTGAAGATTGTGCTGGAACCGGGCAAGGGGATTGCCGGAGGCGTTTTCCGGAGGGAAAAGCCGATGGTCGTACTGGACGTCCTGCAGGAATACAGTGAGAGCGAGATCGTGCACTCCCCGATCCTGCTGGCGGAGGATCTGCGCAGTTTCGTCGCTTTTCCTCTCTGGTCGGAAGGAAAGGTCGAGGGAGTCCTGTTATTCGCCATGCGGCGGGAGGGGAAAGTTGACAGAGATATCTATGAGCAGATCACAGCTCTTCTCGCGGACGAAATCTGCGGAATGAAGGCGGGCATCGCGCCTTATGAGGAGGCGGTCAAGCCGTTCAGGCAGGAGTATCTGGCGCTTCCGATCTATGAACTTGTCGACGTGCCGGTGCGCGCGGCGCTCCACGCGGAACGGCACCGTATCGCGCAGGGGCTCCACGACAGTGTGGTTCAGGATCTTCTGGGAGTCCAGATGCAGCTGCGGACCCTTAAATACGCGCAGGATATGAGAGAAGTCCGGAACGGGCTGCTTGTCGCGGACGAGTCTCTCAGCGTCATTCATAGAGAGCTGCGGGAGATTCTGTCCGATATTAAACCGGGAATTGTCGAGGATCTGGGACTGACTGCGGCGATGCGCCATCATTTCCGTTTTCTGGAAGCCAGCCACGGGATTATTGTGGATTTTCGTGAGAACATCGGGAATAAGCGCTTCGAAACTGAAATCGAGACGGTCATTTACAGAATCTGCAGGGAGGCTGTGACCAACGCCTGCAAATATTCCGGAAGCGGACGGATCGAGGCTTTGCTTCTTCTGACTCCCTGTGAATCGGACGAAAAAGACGTTCTGAGGATAGAGGGAGACCGCGTGCATCTCCGGACACTGAGACTGGAGATCACGGACGAGGGAAAAGGATTTGATACGGAAAATGTCCGGTCCTCCGGCGGCGGTATGGGGCTGCCGGGAATGCATTACTGGGCGGCAGACATCGGCGCGAAGCTGACTGTGCGCTCGGCTCCGGGAAAGGGTACATGTGTTGCGCTGGAGATTCCGGTGGAAGTGAAAGAAGGAGATGACAGATGCGGGGACAAATGATACGGATTGTGCTGGCGGATGATCATACCATTGTGCGGAACGCGCTGAAGATGCTGTTGAACCATCAGCCGGATATCGAGGTGGTCGGAACCGCCTCCAACAGTCAGGAGACATACGATGTGGTCGCAAAGCTGCGGCCGGACATTGTCCTTCTGGACATCAGTATGCCGCCGGGAGAGAGCGGCGTGGTCACGGCGGGCAGGATCCACACGGACTTTCCGGATGTGAAGATCATTATGCTCACCATGCACGCGGACAAAGAATACCTGCTCTATACAGTTCAGATCGGGGTTTCGGGGTATCTTTTGAAAAATGTTCCGGAGGAAGAGCTGATCGAGGCGGTGCACACGGTCTATCGGGGCAGCGATTACATCAGCAAGGAAATGGTGCCGTACTTGGTCGACGGCTTTGTCAACCGCCATGAGGAGGGCAAGGGCGGATATCTTTCCCTCCGCGAGCGTGAGCTGGAGATCCTCTCCCTGATCGCGAGAGGATACGGCAATAAAGAGATCGGCGAAAAGCTGTTTATCTCCGTAAAGACTGTCGAAAGCTACCGGGCAAAGATCATGAACAAACTGGGGCTCAAGACACGCGCGGAGCTGGTGGAGTACGCGCTGCGCAAGAAACTGATTCAGTAAACAGCCGCTTTGCGGCAGAATAGCCGATTTTCTGTACGGATATCAGGGGAATCCCTCTCTTTTTAGAGGGCTTCCCCTGATATTTTTCGCGAGTGGGAATCGGTATAATGAATACTGTGATCGACACAAATATTTGGAGGATATGGACATGCGTCTGGGGACAACGGAACTGGTTTTGATTCTGATAATCGCGATTGCCCTGTTCGGGACAAGCCGGATCGCGGGGATCGGCAAGGCAATGGGAAAAAGCATCCGGGAGTTCAAGGAGGAACTGAATCCGGAAGACAATACCGGCAAGAAGGAGGAAGGCGGCTCCGATGGAGAGGCCTGAGGCAGGTACAGCGGACGGGACAGCAATGAAGAGACCCGGGACAGGCCCGGCAGCCGCAGCCCCGGCAGAGGAAAACGCGGGGAATCCCGCAGGCGCAGGTCCGGCAGCGAGGCCTGAGGCGGGATCCGGGGACGAAGTCCCGGCGGAGAGACCCGGTGCCGGACGGACAGAGGAGGAACCTATGGAGGCGCTTCCTCTGATGGAACATTTTCTGGCACTGCGGCGGGTTCTGATTATCAGCATGTCAGCGATTGTCATCGGGTTCCTGGTCGTGTTTTTTCTCTGGAGCGGGAGACTGGTGCAGTGGGTGTCCTCCCCGCTCGCCGAGGAGGGCGTACAGCTGATCTACACGGAGGTCTCGGAGGCGTTCGGAGCCCAGACAAAGATGGCCCTGATTGCCGGAGCGGTTCTCGGAAGTCCGTTTGTGTTCGGGTCGGTCTGGTGGTTTGTGAGACCCGGCCTGCACAGGCGGGAACGCCGCGCGGCGCTGGTGTATCTTTCCGCCGCGCTGGTGCTGTTTATCCTCGGGGTGATGTTCGCGTACAGGTTCGTCTTTTTTCTGGCGGTGAACTTCTTCGTCACAATGGGAGACAATATGGCCATGCCGATGTTTTCCCTGGGAAAATACGTAGACTTTCTGTTCGCGTTTCTGGTGCCTTTCGGGATCATGTTTGAGCTGCCCGTGCTGGTGATCTGGCTTTCCAGGCTGGGAATCCTGACAGCCGCACAGCTTGTCAGGGCGAGGAAGTTCATTATTCTGGCAGTCTTTACGGTGGCTGCGATTCTGACCCCGCCGGATGTCGTCTCGCAGTGCATGCTTGCGTTTCCCCTCCTGGTGCTTTTTGAAGTCAGCGTGATCTGCTGCAGGGTACTGGGAAGGAAGGAATAGCCGATCTGGCACAGAAGTGTCTGTTTGTCGGAAATATTGGCGGCAGAAACAGCCTTTACAGGAGAAATAGAGAGAAACTGTTAACGGTATCGTCCGGAGAAACATCCGGTTTTTTGGCAAAAGGCATTTGAGAGTCTTTGAGAAAAGAAAGGGGAGAAAATGGCAGAGGAAAGATTTGATGTCATTATTGTAGGAGGAGGCATCACGGGATGCGTAGCCGCCTATCTTCTGGCGCAGGCCGAGATGGAGGTCCTGGTTGTTGAGCGCGCGGAAGGGGCGGGCCAGAAGGCTGTGACAGGCGGCCGTATGTACGGTCATGCCATGGAGAAGGTCTTCCCGGGATTCGCGGAGGAAGCTCCTGTGCAGCGAAAGATCGTCCGTGAGAAGGTTTCAGTCCTGGGTGAGACCAGCGCGTTTACAGTCGAATATGACGATGAAGACATGCGTAAGCCGGAGATGGCGAGTTATTCCATTCTGCGCACGGAGTTTGACCCCTGGCTCACGGAGAAGGCTGAGGAGGCAGGCGCCATGTTCATCCACGGGATTCGTGTGGACAAGATCCTGACTGACGAAAACGGAAAGGCCTGCGGCGTGGTTGCCGGGGAAGAGGAGATGTACGCGGACTGCATCCTGCTGGCGGACGGCGTGAATTCCCTGCTCGCGCAGCAGCTCGGTCTCAAGAAGGAACTGCAGCCCAAACAGGTCGCGGTCGGCGTCAAGGAAGTTATCAAATACGGAGAAGAAGAGATCAATAAACGGTTCGGTGTAAAAGACGGCGAAGGAACCGCATGGCTTTTCATGGGAGATGTGACAAACGGCGCGGTCGGCGGCGGTTTCATCTATACGAATAAGGACTCCCTGTCGATCGGTATCGTCGAGACGATCGAGGAGATCGGCTACGGCGGCGTCGCGCCCAGAGATATGCTGGAGCGCCTGAAACAGCACCCTTCTGTCAGAGACCTGATCGCCGGCGGCGAGCTGCAGGAATACTCCGCGCACCTTGTCACGGAGGGCGGCTATGACATGATCCCGCAGCTGTACGGCGACGGCGTAATCGTCGCGGGCGACGCGGCGGCGCTCGTCATGAATCTGGGCTTTACGATCCGCGGCATGGACTGCTGCACGGAGTCCGCGAGACTCGCGGCGGAGACGATTATTGCGGCGAAGGAGAAAGGCGATTACAGCAAAGCGACACTTTCTCTTTACGAAAAGAAACTGAATGAGAGCTTCGTTGTCACGGATATGAAACATTACCGCAAGATGCCTGCGTTTATTGATAACCACCGCATGTTTGAGCAGTATCCCGGCATGATTTCCGAGATGATGCGCGGTCTGTTCCTGGTCGATGGCTCGAAACCGGAGAAATTTGCGAAGACCGCGATGGGAGCGGTGAAGAAGGTCGGCATTTTCAAGCTTCTCGGCGATGCCAGAAAGGGTATGGGTGCATTATAATGGCGATGACGATTGAGGATAAACTTGGATTAAACAGATTTAACGTCGACAGTACACCGCACATCCGGATTGAAGAGAATTATTCGGACCAGAAGCTGAAGGAGAGGCTTGTGATGGCATGTCCCGCAAAGCTCTACAGGCTCCGGGATGACAACACGGTGGAATTCAGCTACGAAGGATGCCTCGAGTGCGGAACCTGCCGCGTCCTCACAGGCGGGCGTATCGTCAAATCGTGGGATCATCCCATCGGTGGGATGGGCGTTGCGTTCAAGAAAGGATGAAACAGGTCGGACCGCGGGCAGAACGGCAGGACGGGAGGTCGGACTGTGATGCTGCCGCGCAGGATAGATCAGATATATCAGGGAAGGCGCTGTCCCGGGAAACCGGGCGGCACGAACCGCTTCGGCGGATCACCCTGAAAGTTTTTATGGATATGGTTACGCCCGGGGCAGTTCTCCTTTCCGCGCTGAATCCAGCAATCCTGGGCGTTCTCATTTCTTTTCAGCAGGATGGAAGAGTGCCCCCCCTTTTAACACTCTTCCTCCTGCTGATTCCCACAGCGGCAAACTGCGCGGTCAATCTGCTCAATGATTATTACGACTATATCGGCGGCAATGATACAGCGGAAAATATCGTGGCAGAAGCAGAAGGTCCTCTGGCGTATCATGAAGTTGAGGATCCCGCGCCGGCACTGTATTACGGGATCGCCTTTTTTGCGGCAGCCTGTCTGATGGGCGTCTATGTCGTGTACAGGTGCGGTCCGATTCCCGCAGCGATCGGCATCTTCGGGGCGGTGATCACGGCGACCTATTCCGGCAGATGGATCTCCACGTCGCACATGCCGGTCGGGGAACTGCTCTCGGGCTTTACTATGGGCGGGCTCATTCCGCTCGCGGTCTATGTGTCCCTGACGGGGCGTCCGGACTGGATTGTACTGTGGAAGTCTGTTCCCATGATGCTTGTAGTCTCCCAGTTCATGCTGGAGAACAATACCTGTGACATGGAGCGCGATGCTGCCGCGGGGCGGAGGACTCTCCCTATGTTTCTTGGACGCGGGAAAGCGGAAGCTCTCGCAAGAGTGCTCGGCGTCTTCTGGCTGGGACAGCTCATCGTGCTCGTCGCGGTGTATTTCCCCTTCGGGCTGCCGGTTCTGGCTGCCGCGCTCTGGATGGGAAGAAAGGGGATCACCGGGATGTTCCGGGAGACACGGACCAGGGAAAACAAGATCCCCGCGACACTGGCGCTGGCGGAAATGGCCTTCTGGGTTTCTGAAGGGTATCTTGCGTCTGTGGCGGTCCAGATCGCCGTGCAGTGGATCAGACACAGCGCATGAGGACAAAGAGAGGCGCGGCCAGCGCAGGATGATACTTGCGGCATGCAGGGGGAGCGGATGAACCGGTACGAAGAAGCAGAACTGCAGCTTGAAATGGAAAAAGTGGAACAGGAACTGTCGGATTATCTCAGGGATCCCGGATACGGGAACGCGGTCGGACGGATCCTGCGGGATCTGGGAGAATCCAGAGGAAAGCGGCTGCGTCCTCGTCTGTTGCTGATGGCAGGCAGGTACGGGCCTCTTTTTCCGGATGTCCGCGACAGGCTCTGCCGCCTCGCGGCGCTGGTGGAGCTGGTCCACATGGCATCGCTGGTCCACGATGATATCGTTGACGACGCGCCGCTGCGCCGCGGCATGCCGACGACGCAGGCGAAGTACGGAAAGGACATGGCGGTCTATGCCGGGGATCTGCTTCTTAGCAGGATCGTCCAGAGCCTGTTCCGGGACGGCTTCGGAAGCGTGGGAGCGTTTTTCGGGCAGACCGTGGAGACGATGTGCCTGGGAGAACTCGGGCAGATGGAGTGCCGCTTTCGCGAAGATGTCACGGTCAGGCAGTATATGGAGAACATCTACGGAAAGACCGCCGCCCTGTGCAGACTGGCCTGTCTTGCGGGCGCGGCCGAGAGCGGGTGCAGCGGGGAAGTGCAGACACGCCTGGAAGAACTGGGCATCAACTTCGGATATATGTTCCAGATCAGGGACGACCTCCTTGATTTTACGTCCGACGCGGCGCGGGAGGGAAAGTGTACGCATATGGATTTCCGTGAGGGCATCCTGACGCTTCCCGTGCTTTACGCGATGGAGAACGAAGACGCGCGCCCCGGGATCGTATGCCTGATCCGGGAGGCAAAGGCGGGAAGATTTGATGAAAATCAGGCAAAGCGCCTGGCGGAGCTTGTCACTTCTTCGGGAGGCCTCAGGCGCGCGGCTGAGGACATGGAAATGTACGCGGAGCGGGCCCTCTCGGCCGTCGGGAATCTGCCTGACCACGGTGTCAGCGACGTGTTCCGGAGGCTTTTACAGACGAAACGCAGTGCGTGCAATGCTTCTTAGGACCTGTTTCAGGCACAGGGCATCTCCGGAAAGGGATCGGAGAAGGAGCTTTTTTTATCATGGACAGGAAAGGGATCGGAGAAGGAGCTTTTTATCATGGACAGGAAACGGAACGGGATTCAGGAGGCTCAGAAGCATACAACAGGGGTTTTTGACGGAATCCGGAAAGTTTCTTATCTGCCGTGGTGGTATTTCCGCAGTCGGGTCCTGAATCAGAAACGGCCTCTGCAGACGGTGCTGTTCGTGACGGATTACTGCAACCTCCAATGTAAGCACTGTATGGAGGAAGGGCATCAGGGTTCCCGCATGAAACCCTATGAAGAGATCCGGCAGGAACTCAGATACTCTTACCGGAGAGGATCGCGGTTTATTGATTTTGAGGGCGGGGAACCGACTTTGTGGAGAGACAGCGAGGGAAGAGACCTGAACGACCTCTACCGGCTCGCAAGGGAAGAGGGGTTCTGGTCGTGCACGCTGACAACGAACGGCCAGCGGCCCTTTGCCGATACGCTGGCGGACTCCGTCTGGGTCAGCGTCGACGGATACGGAAAATACCATGACCGCATCCGCGGGAAAGGGACCTTCGCGAAACTGGACAAAAATATCCGGGAGAGCGGACATCCCGCCCTGAGCATCGCGATGGCGGTCAACAACCGGAACAAGGACTCCGTCGGAAGACTCATCCGGTACGCGAAGGAAAATCCCGCGATCCGGCAGATCGCCTTCAATTTCCACACCCCGTTTCCCGGAACCGGGTCCCTGATGATGGAATGGGACGAGAGAAACCGCGTAATCGATCAGATCATCTCGTACAAGAAGCGCGGTTACCCTGTCATGAACTCTGTCTCCGGACTGAAGATCATGAAAAAGCGCGGATTCCCCAAGGACTGCTGGATCGCGAACTACATCCTGATCGACGGGAGAAAACTTCCCAACTGTCCGGGCAGCCTCATGGGCGCCTGTGATGACTGCGGCTTTTCCATGGCCGGAGAGATGTACAGCGTGCTCCGCATGAAGCCGGATACGATCCTGGCCGGCATGAATCTGCGGATGTGAGCCCGGACCTCTCTGTGATCCTGCAGGAACGTGAAATCAGTAATCGGTCGGGGGACGACAGGCCGGTAATAACAGGAAAAGTTCAGGGATTTCCCTGATGACATTCAGGCCATGAACCCTTATAATTGTTGTAAGACTGATTCATGTCGATCTTTACAATATCTGTGTCTTCGAGCCTTTTCTCCTGTCGGTTTTAAAGAAAAGCCTATGGAGAACCGGCCGATTCCCGTAAGACCCGCCCGCACCGACGCGGACGGATCCGGGGGAGCAGGGTTGTACCGGAAACAGTACAGCCTTCCGTGTTTGAGAAGAAGACGGCAGGGAATATTTCTTCTCCGGAATCCGGGCAGATTAGGCGCAGCCTGTCTGCTCCTGTGTGATGAGCGCGCAGGGACCAGAAGGCATGTACCTGCGCCCGGTCTGTATTTCAGTATGGATCCGGATCCCGGAGGTATTGCGCGCCGCGCAAAGAAGGATGAAGTTCCCGGTCCGCCCGTCTCTCTCGACGGCCGGACCGTTTTTTTTGCGCTTAGACGGAGGGACCGTGACTTCGCGCTTCAGCGGAACGACGTGTATACGGCAATGATAAACTGCCCGCCTTTGTGCGGCAGGGGGTGTTTTTTATGATCGAAAGAGGAGATTACAGGCGGATCCGGGACGCGCTGCTTGCGTCGGTGTCCGCCGTGGATAAAGAGGAAACTGCCCTGGAGGCAGCGGCCGGCCGGATTCTGGCGCAGGACGTCATCGCGGCGGAGGATGTGCCGTCTTTCGCACGGTCCCCCTATGACGGGTATGTGTTCCGCGCGGAGGATGTAAAAAATGCTTCCGCGGAGCATCCGGTGATGCTTCGGATCACCGATTATATTCCCGCAGGGGAAATGCCGCACGTAAAAATCACTGCCGGAACGGCGGCCCATCTGATGACAGGCGCCCCGGTACCGGAGGGCGCGGATGCGGTTCTTCCTTTTGAGAAAACGCTTTTTACGGAGGAGACCGTGACGATCCGGGAGCCTGTGCCGCATGGCTCGAACGTCATTCTCCCGGGCGAGGATGTCCGGAAGGGGACCGTCCTGGCGCATTCCGGGACCCGGATTGACGCAGGGCTTGCCGGTACGCTGGCAGGGCAGGGGATTTTCCGTCCGGGAGTATACCGCGTGCCTTTGGTGGGTGTGATTTCCACAGGCACGGAGATTCTGGAGGAAGGAGATCTCCCTAAAACGGGAAAAATCTACAATACGAACCGCTACAGTCTGCAGGCGGCATGCGCGGAAGCGGGGTGCCGCAGTGTGTACTTTGGCACGGCGAGGGACGAAGAGGGAGCTGTCTGCGAGATGCTTCTCGAGGCGCTCGGGACCTGTGACGCGGTCCTTTTGTCAGGCGGGGTCTCAGTGGGGGACTTTGACTGCACGCCCGCGGCCATGGAGAAGGCGGGAGTAAAGATCCTCGCCCGCGGCGCGGCGCTCAAACCCGGCATGGCCGGCGCGTACGGCATTTTTACCAGAGAGAACAAAGAGACAGGGAATCCTGAAATCATTCCGGTCATGGCGCTTTCAGGGAACCCGGCGGCGTGCATGACCGCGTTCTACGCGATTGCCCTCCCGGTCTTGAAAAAGCGGATGGGTCTTGCGGACGTCCTGCCGCAGACACTGCAGGTCCGGCTCAAAAAAGAGTATCAGAGGAAAAATCAGTCAGACAGGATGCTGCGCGGGAGGATCGATCTCGCGGCATCCGTGCAGGAAATGAGTGTTTTTGAAAAACAGGGAAATCAGATGCTCAGCAGCCTCGCCGGCGCGAATGCTTTTGCCCTGATCCCGGCAGGCGCCGTGGTTCCGGCCGGAGAGCCGGTGGAAGCGTTCCTGCTGGAGTGAGCTTGTGCCGGCAGATTTTCCGGAGAACAGGCGCAAGTGTTTCATGTGCGCGGGGCAGCCGGGAGAAAGAGAAACCTATGCCGGCAAATCCGCAGGAAAACTGCTGCAGATGTTTCGTGCGCGGGGCAGCCGGGAGAAAGAGAAACCCTTGCCGGCAAATCCGCAGGAAAATTGCTTCAGATGTTTCGCGAGCGGGAGCAGCCGGGAGAAGGAGAGAATCATGCAGGATCCGAAGGGAAGGACAATTTCATATCTGCGTCTGTCAGTCACAGAACTGTGCAACCTGAGATGCCGGTACTGCATGCCTCCGGAGGGAGTCGTGAAGCGCCGGCATGAAGACATGCTGACACAGGAGGAGATGCTTTGCGCGGTGCGTGCAGCGGCCTCTCTGGGTGTGTACAAAGTCCGCGTGACCGGAGGAGAACCGCTGGTAAAGAAAAATATCCTGTCGATCTGCCGGGGGATCCGCGAGGTGGAGGGGATCCGGGAACTCTGCCTGACGACCAACGGGATCCTGCTGCCGCAGATGGCAGAGGATCTGCGGGAGGCCGGTGTGGACCGGATCAACCTGAGTCTGGATACTCTGGATGCGGACCGCTACCGCCTGATCACAAGGGGCGGGGAACTGCAGGATGCCCTGCGGGGACTGAAAACCGCGCTCCGGACGGGATTTGACAGGATCAAGATCAATGCGGTCCTGCTGCCTGATACCGGTACGGAAGAAGTTCAAAAGCTTGCGTCTCTGACAATGCAGTATCCGGTGGATGTCAGATTTATCGAGATGATGCCCATGCCCGGGAATGATGGAGCCCGCGGGCAGAGTTTTATCCCCGCGTCAAAGGTGCTCGACGCCCTCCCTGCCGCGGAACCTCTGGAACAGAGCGAGATGAAAAGCTGGGACAGAGGAACGGTCGCGCGTCTGTACCGCCTGCCCGGGTCAAGGGGCAACATCGGCCTGATCAGTCCGCTGAGCGCGCATTTCTGCGCCTCCTGCAGCCGCCTGCGCCTGACGGCGGACGGGCATATCCGCCCCTGTCTCCACGACTCCCGGGAATACCGCATCAAAGGCTGTACTTTTGAGGAAATGCGGGAGATGTTTATTGCGTCGATCAACAACAAGCCGGCGGGAAATCCCATGATCTTCGGAGAGGACCGTGCCGGTGCGGAAATGACCGGAAAGGTCTTTTCAACCGGAGGGGGTATTGCGACGGCAGGACGCAGCATGAACCGCATCGGAGGATGAATCAGGGAATGCGCTCCGGAAAGACGTAATGATGTTTCAGCCTGGAATCATGTGTGGAACGGGTGCAAAATGAGCGGATTCCGAATGTGTGGAGCGATGCGGGAGCGCGGGACGCGCGGAGCAGCGCGTAGTTTTATACATACGTGGTTTATGGCAGCAGGCCATGCCCGGAAATATGTGCGCCGAACAGGAGAACGATCATATGAAGAAGAATGAAAAAACGTCACAGGAGATCCGTTATACGGCGGCGGTCATCACCGTCAGCGACAAAGGAGCAAGAGGTGAGCGCGTCGACGCGAGCGGCCCCGCGCTGGAGGCTCTGCTGACGGAAAACGGCTGGGAAGTGATTTTCAGGACTATCGTACCGGATGAACGCGAACAGATCGAGGCCGCCCTGCTCCGCTGCGCGGACGAACTGGATGCGGCCCTCATCCTGACGACAGGCGGAACCGGGTTTTCCGTCCGGGACGTGACCCCGGAGGCGACCCTGGCTGTCATCGAGCGCGAAGTCCGGGGGATCCCAGAGGCGATGCGCGCCGCCAGCATGCAGATCACGCCGAAGGGCTGCCTGTCCCGTTCGGCCGCGGGAATCCGCGGGGGGAGTCTCATCGTGAACCTGCCCGGCAGCGTGAAAGCGGCGCGGGAGAACATCGAGGCGGTCATCAGCCCCGTGCGGCACGGCGTGGAGATCCTGCGCCGCTCCCTCTCCGATACCGAAGGTCCTTCGCCGGACTGCGGCCCCGCGTCAGGCCTTGTCCGGGCTGTCTGCATCAGTGCAGAAAAGGGAACCGGAAAGCATGCTGTTCCTTACATTGACCTCAAAGTGGATCTTGGCATTCCCGGGGACGCCCACGCGGGTAAGTGGCACCGGCAGATCAGCCTTCTCGCGCGCGAGGATGTCCGGGAGATGGAGGAGCTCCTGAAGAGAACCCTCGAACCCGGTGAGTTCGCGGAAAACATCCTGACGGAAGGCATTGTACTGCCGGAGCTCCCGGTCGGCACAAAACTCCGCGTCGGCACGGCACTGTGCGAGGTGACCCAGATCGGGAAAGAATGCCATCAGGGCTGTGAGATCCAGAAGCAGACGGGCAAATGCGTCATGCCGACGAGAGGCATTTTCGCGCGGGTCCTCGAGGACGGCAGCGCGAAAGCCGGAGATGTGATCCAGGTGGTTTCATAGTTTTTCGCTGGTATTTCGGGACTTCACTTTCTAAATCAGACTGCCAAAGCTGAAGTGCCTGCAAATGTGACTGCATATTTTTGTTCGGGAGAGGATTTTATGAAACTGATCGATACAAGAGACGCGGTGGGACATGTGCTCTGCCATGACATGACACAGATCCTCCCGGGGAAGTTCAAGGGCCCGGCGTTTAAAAAAGGTCATGTCGTCACGGAAGAGGATATTCCGGTTCTTCTCAGCATCGGAAAAGAGCACCTCTACGTATGGGAAAAAGACGAGAACATGCTTCATGAGGACGAGGCGGCGCAGATCCTGTATGAGATCTGCGCGGGGGCAAACATGCACCCGACCGGGGTCAGCGAAGGCAAGATCGAACTCATCGCGGACTGCGACGGGGTCCTGAAAGTCGACCGAAAAAGGCTGCGCGCCGTCAACATGCTCGGGGAGATGATGATCGCCTCCCGCCACGGCGACACTGCGGTCAAAAAGGGAGACAAGCTCGCCGGAACCCGTGTGATCCCTCTCGTCATTGAGAAGGAAAAGATGGAGCGCGCGAAGGCCGTTTCTGCGGGCACCCCGATCTTTCAGATCCTCCCCTTCAAATTGAAAAAGGCTGCGGTCCTCACGACCGGAAGCGAAGTTTACCGCGGCCTGATCCGGGATCAGTTCACGCCCGTCATTGAGAAAAAACTGAAGGAATTCGGCGTGGAGGTTATATTCCACGAAATATTCGACGATGATCCCGCTGCCCTGACGGACGGCTGCCGCCGCGCCGTCGAAGCGGGGGCGGAGATGGTCTTCTGCACCGGCGGAATGAGCGTCGATCCCGATGACCGGACTCCGCTGGCAATCAAGAATACCGGCGCACGCGTCGTCACCTACGGAGCGCCCGTCCTGCCCGGTGCGATGTTCATGCTCGCATATTACGGATACGCAAACCGGGTGATTTCGATTGCAGGCCTCCCGGGCTGCGCCATGTACGCGAAAAGGACAATCTTTGACCTGGTCCTGCCGCGTCTTGTGGCAGGGGATGAAGTCAGGGCGGAAGAACTCGCCGCCCTCGGCGAGGGCGGCCTGTGCCTGCAGTGCCCCGTCTGCACATTCCCCAACTGCGGATTCGGAAAGGGACATTAAGCCAAAAGGAGCTGTCCGGACTGGCTTCCGGTGTTTCACGAACGTATGAATATCAACGTAATATGAAAGGAAAAATGAAAAATGAAACTGAGTGCAAGAAATCAACTGAAGGGAACGATCATCAACATTGATGAAGGCGCAGTCAACGGGATTGTGAAGATTGATATAGGGGGCGGCAACGTGATCAGCTCTACAATTTCCATGAATGCGATCCGGGAGCTTGAACTCGAAGTCGGCAAGACAGCCTATGCGGTGATCAAGGCGACCTCTGTCATGGTCGGAATTGACGACTGAACCGTTTCCCTGTGCCTTAGGAACTGAAAAACAATAGCTTCATAACAGTTAACACAAAATTACTTCTTAAAAGGCGCCTGCCATCGGTTTTTTGCGCAAAACGGCAAAATTTCGAGGGCACAGGTTCTGCTTTATGCAGGGCAGGAAACGCAATCCACGTTGTTTACTTGTTTACAGGAGGTATCTATGAAAAAGAAACAGTTGAAATGGCTCAGTATTGTTCTTGCGGCAGTCCTCGGAGTATCCGTCCTCATGACAGGATGCGGCTCTTCCGGCAGCAGCGCAGGCTCCGCGGCACCTGCCGGGGAGAAAAAAGAGGAAGCAGTCGAGGAGACGAAAGACGAGGCAACACAGCCGGAGGCGGAAGCTGCTGAGACAGAAGCAGCTGCAGCGGAAGCTGCTGAGCAGCCTGCGCAGGACGCGCCTGCAGATGCAGCGGCGGAACCTTCGGAGGAAGTCACCCTGACGCTGTTCGCGGCAAAGAGCCTGAACACAGTCATGGAGGATATCATCGCGGTATATCAGGAAGCGCATCCCGGCGTGAAGATTGTCGGCAACTATGACAGCTCCGGCACTCTGATGACCCAGATCCAGGAAGGGGCAGCCTGCGATGTATTCTTCTCCGCCGCGCAGAAGCAGATGAACACCCTGGAAGAGGAAGGATTTCTGGTTGAAGGCACCCGCCACAATGTGGTCAACAACCAGGTCATCGTCGTGACCTACCCCGGAAGCGGAACGCAGGTGACAGGCCTTGCAGACCTCTCCAAGGCAGCCAATATGGCTCTTGCGGACGGCAGTGTCCCGGTCGGCAAATATACCCGTCAGGCGCTGGTGAACGCCGGTATGATCGAAGCTCCCGCGGAAGGCGCGGATGTCTCCGAGATCACCACGCAGCAGGTCTCCGAGGCGCTCGGTGGTCTGGAGATCAACGAGTGCGCGAATGTCGGCGCCGTGACAGCGGCTGTTGCCGAAGCCGCCAACGAAGTGGGCACCGTGTATTACAGCGATACATATGGCCTGGAGGACAGGCTTGAGATCCTCGAGACGGTTCCCTATGACCTGACCGGCAACGTCATCTATCCCGTCGCGCAGATCGTGAATCCCGAGGCTTCCGAAGCCCAGGCGGCTGCCGCGCTGGAGTTCGTGAACTACATCGCTTCCGAAGAGGCGAAAGAAACATTCCGGGCGTATTATTTCGATACGGACGTAACGGACTGATGCGGAGCCCTTCCGCGCAGGTTCGTCCCTTAACGGGGAACCGTGCCGCACATCGTCT
>JAUNJS010000078.1:0-5136 GCA_030533125.1 Eubacteriales bacterium
TATTTATCAAATGAGACTTTTTTATCATCATGTGATATTTCTTTATCGTCATGTGAAACTTCCTTAGTTAAATGAAACCGCGCTGAAAAATCCGCGCGGTTTTTTCCGTGCGGATTCTCCGCGCGGCGGTTTTTGACTGTCCGCGTCCTGAAGCCCGCAGGGTTTTCGGGATCAGACTTTGTCAAGCGCCTGGGCCAGATCCGCCAGAATATCCTTCGCGCTCTCGAGACCGCAGGAGAAACGGATCAGATCCGGTGTCACGCCGCCGGCCTTCAGCTCTTCGTCAGAGAGCTGGCGGTGCGTGGAGGAAGCGGGGTGCAGTACACAGGTATGCGCGTCCGCGACATGTGTCGCGATCATACCGATCTTCAGATGCTTCATGAAGGTCTCGGCAGCCGCCCTTCCGCCCTTGACGCCGAAAGAGATGACGCCGCAGGTTCCGTTGGGCATGTATTTTTTCGCGCGCGCATAGTATTTGTTGGAAGGAAGGCCGGGATAATTGACCCATGATACCTTTTCGTGTCCTTCCAGGAACTCCGCCACTTTCTGCGCGTTTTCGCAGTGCCGCGGCATGCGCACCGCGAGGGATTCGATGCCCAGATTCAGGAAATACGCATTCATCGGCGCCTGAATGGATCCCAGATCACGCATCAGCTGCGCCGTGGCCTTGGTGATATAGGCGCCGCCCAGCCCGAACCGCTCCGCGTAGGTAATCCCGTGGTAGGATTCGTCCGGTGTCGTCAGGCCGGGGAATTTGTCCGCGTGTGCCATCCAGTCGAACTTCCCGCCGTCCACGATGCAGCCGCCGACCGTCGCGTCGTGTCCGTCGAGATATTTCGTGGTCGAATGCACGACGATGTCGGCGCCCCATTCGATCGGCCTGCAGTTGACCGGCGTCGCGAAGGTATTGTCAATGATCAGCGGGACGCCGTGCGCGTGCGCGGCATTCGCGAAGCGCTCGATGTCAAAGACGATCAGCGCGGGATTGGCGATCGTCTCGCCGAACACGGCCTTCGTTTTCGGCGTGAACGCTGCCTCCAGCTCTTCGTCGGAGCAGTCGGGATCCACAAACGTGAAATCGACACCCATCCGGCGCATCGTCACGTTAAAAAGATTGAAGGTTCCGCCGTAAATCGTGGAGGAGACCACCACATGGTCCCCGCAGCCCGCGAGATTAAACACAGAGAAGAACGAGGCTGCCTGCCCCGAGCTGGTCAGCATCGCGGCCGTGCCGCCCTCCAGGGCACAGATCTTCGCGGCCACCAGGTCATTCGTAGGATTCTGCAGCCTTGTATAGAAATATCCCGCCGCCTCCAGGTCGAACAGCTTCCCCATATCCTCGCTGGTATCGTACTTAAAGGTCGTGCTCTGGATAATCGGAATCATCCTCGACTCGCCGTTTTTCGGTTCATACCCTGCCTGGATGCACATTGTATCTCTTTCCATGTTTCTCCCTCCGAATCTGTTGTGATTTGCTGTGATTTGTTGTAGTTTATTGTTCTTTGCCGGAATAACAATTCCGTGGTTACGTAAATGTTCCGCGCGCCTTTTACCGGATCGCGTATACCGCAGATCCTCCTCCGCCCTGTTTTACAAAGATACAGGTGTTTCCACGAGTGCGTTTTTTTGCAAAGTTTTTTACTAAGGTTTTTGACAAAGACTTTTACAAAGATTTTTACAAAGGTTATTTTACAAAGACGCGGATTTCTCCGCGCAGGCTTTCACACACTCGAAAACGGCGCTGCGGAATCCTTTTTCTTCAAGGACGCGGACTGCTTCGATGGTTGTGCCTGCCGGGGATGTGACCATGTCCTTGAGCTCGCCGGGATGTTTTCCGGTCTCCAGCACCATTTTCGCGCTTCCGAGAACCGCCTGGGACGCAAACCGGTATGCCATCGCCCGGGGCATGCCCCCCTGTACGGCGGCGTCCGCCATTGCTTCGATCAGGATAAAGACATAGGCCGGCGAACTGCCGCTGACCGCCGTCACGACATCGAAGAGGCTCTCCGGTGTCTCCTGCACCTTCCCGAAGGCGCCGCAAATACGGCAGACCTCCTCCATCTCCTGCGGGGTGACCCGCGCGTTCGCGCAGGCAGCGGTCATCCCCTCTCCCACAAGCGCGGGTGTATTCGGCATCAGCCTGACCAGCCTTAGGGGGTACGGCTCGAAACGCTCTTCGATCCACGAGACAGAGCGCCCCGCCGCGATGCTGACAAAGAGCTGCTCCGGGCGGGCTTCCTCCCGGATTCCGAAAATCACTTCTTCCAGGTACTGGGGTTTGACCGTCAGAAAAACAGTGTCCGCGCGCCGGACAACCTCTGTATTATCCGCCGTCACGACAATCCCGCTCTCCCGCTCCACTTTTTCGCGCGCCGCAGCGGACAGATCCGCGCCGATGATCTCCTCCGGCTTCACGATGCCGGAGGAGATGATCCCCCGGATGATCGCTCCCGCCATATTGCCGCAGCCAATAAAACCCAGCTTCATACGCTTTACGTCCCTCCTCTTCTTTTGCCTTCTGTCTCTCTTCTGTATTTCTTCTTTATTAAAATTAAAATTACATTATTACATTGCTTTATTACATTACTTTTGTATCACTTTCGCATTACTTCTGTATTTTCTTCTGTATTTCTCCTGTATTGTCTCATCAACACTTGCGGCCATGGTCTCGTGTCCGCAAACATGTATGAAACCTGTATCCCGGATCTACGTTCCGGTTCTGTCCCGGAGTGCGGCTTTCGTCTTGTTTTTATATGCCGCCGCACAGAGCAGCGCACATGCCGGTGTACAAAATCCGGCGTTTTTCGCACATCTCTGCCTGACAATCCCAGTCAGGCGTTTTCTGTGTTATAATAGCCGGGATTCGTCATTCTCCGCAGTGACAACAAGCCATCGCGAACAGATAACCAAAAGCCATTACTAAGGGCCTGAATAATTCCGCAATGAATATGATAAAAGTCCGAATTCCGCAGCTGTTTCCTGTAGTTCTGCTGCTCCTGTGTCTGCTGCTGTCTGTTTCCTGCGGCAGCCCCGGGAAAGAAAACGCTTCTTCCGGCCGGGATCCCCGCTCCGAAAACAGTGAAACCGATCCCTCCACGGGCCGTTCCACGGGTGCGCCGGATGGTACAACGGTCGATCCCCGCTCCGAAAACGGCGGAGCCGATCCCTCCACGGGCCATTCCAAGGACGAGCCGGATGGTACAACGGTCGATCCCCGCTCCGAAAACAGCGGAACCGCCTCCTCCCGGAGTCCTTCCGCCGCGGATCCGGACGGTGCCCCGGCTTATGCCGGCATGGCGGCTGCCCTGTCCGAAAAATACGGCGTCGAGATTCTCTGCGGGGACGATGCCCCGAAAACCTACAAAGATTTTTCGGCGGAGCCGGAATACGCGCCGGATAAAATTCTGGATACGCTCGAGCTTCTGGATCGTGTGCTGGACCTCTATCCGCCCGGATTCTTTCCGGCGGTCTGCGAGGGTTACTGCGGCGCATTCCGTATCTGTCTCACAGGCACGCTTTCAGCCCTGGAAGAGAGTACCCATATGGAGAAGGCCGCGAACGCGTTTACAACGGTGCAGGACAATACAATCTGGCTTGTTCTGAATGTGCGGGAGAAAATCCGTCCGGGAACGCTGCTCCATGAGCTGACACATGCCGTCGACTACAGGCTTGTTCAGACACATGAGCTTCCGGAAAGTGAATGGAACCGGCTCAATCCGCCTTCTTTTTCCTACTATAACGCTTATCTGGACGCGGACGGAACAGGTTACCGGATTTCCGGAAGCCGGGAATACACTTCCCTGTATGAAAGCGACCCGGAACAGATCTATTTTTACGATCCCTACAGCAAAACGTTTGGAATGGAAGACCGCGCGAGGCTCATGGAGAAGCTCCTGGAAAACACCCTCGACGAGCCGGACGCCGCGCCGGACCGGTGTTTTTCCTCCCCCCACGTGCAGCGCAAACTCCGTTTTTATTTCTATACGCTCCGGCAGGCATTTGAAAATGAAGACTGGCCGCAGACAACGGCCTGGGAAGCCGCGCTCCGGCAGGCGGAAGCCCGCTGACGCGTCAGGACAATTGTGTCCCGCGCTCGTTATTACGACGTCGTCTTCAGATCCTGTCCAGAAGCTCGCTGACGCCCCGGACAACTCCCTCCGCGGCGTCCTGCACCTCGCGGGGGGCGTGGTCGAGCGCGTAGGCATGATCCGCGCTCTGTAAAAGAGGCAGGTCATTGTAGGAATCGCCGATTCCGTAAAACTCCCGTACGCCGAACGCTTCCCGCACAACCGCCAGGCCGTTTCCCTTGGAACAGCCGGAAGACACGATATCCACATGGGTGACGTTCCGGAAAGCAGTCACTTCCTCCCCGAACAGGGCATTGACCCGCTCCGCGGCCGCCGCTGCGGACGCCTCGTCAGGCGCCGCCATGGAGACACCGTATACATCCGCCCCCGCAAGTTCTTCGAACGACTGAATCTTTGTCTGCAGATATGTCTCCTCTCCGAAGGTATATACAGTGTCGTTGGCCTGGATGACCATCCGCATGGATCCCTCAAACAGACGATAGATGCGCTCCGCCGTCTCGAGAGGAATACACTTTTTGAAAAGAACGTTCTCTTCGCCGTCCACTACCAGAGCTCCACTCGCCAGAATGTAGAAATCCGGCCGGATATAGGGGCCGATCACATCGCGGACCCCCCGCAGGGAACGGCCCGTGCAGATTCCGAACAGGCCTCCCCTCTGCTGATAATAAATAATGCCGAAAATATCCGCGGCGCGCATCGGTTCTTCATCGCCCATAAAATACAGCGTATTGTCAAAATCGCTGGCCACAGCCCTGCCGGCCGAAGGGCCGGCAGCCGTGTTCTTCTCCGGCTCTGCGTTTTCAGTCTTTTTCAAAGATTCTTTCCTCCTTCGGGAACGGTTCGTGTTCTGTAATCCACAATCATCGGACTCGGCAGCGTCCGGTTCAGAGATCCGCCTTTCCGGCGGTTCCGCAGACAGCAGCGTCCGGTTCAGGAATCCGCCTTCATCAGGCACAGCCGCGCCGGCCGCTTTTCCGGCGGTTCCGCAGACGGCAGCGTCCGGTTCAGAAATCCGCCTTTCCGGCGGTTTCGCAGACGGCAGCGTACG
>JAUNJS010000078.1:5146-6757 GCA_030533125.1 Eubacteriales bacterium
GGTTCAGGAATCCGCCTTCATCAGGCACAGCGTCCGGTTCAGTAATCCACTTTCATCAGGCACAGTCCCTTCGCGGGGGCTGCGGGACCCGCCAGCCTGCGGTCTTTCCCTTCTATAATGACGCCGACCTGTTCCGGCTCAATTTCCCCGTATCCGACCTGCAGCAGCGTTCCGACCATGATGCGCACCATGTGCTGCAGAAATCCGTTTCCGTGAAAATAAAACCGGATATAGGACCCGCTCTCTTCAATCCGGATCACATCCACAACGCGGATCGCGGATTTCTTCATCCTGGGATTGCCGCAGAAGCTCGTATAATCGTGCATTCCGGTCATGTACTCGGCCGCATCCCGCATCCGCGCGGTATCAGGTGCCCTGTCCAGGACATAGACATAGCGCCGGTCGAAGACCGGGCGGGCTTTCCCGTACCAGCAGGTGTACCGGTATGTCTTTCCCTTCGCCTTGAAGCGGCTGTGGAACCGGTCCGCGCACACCTTCACGTCATTGACGCTGATATCCTCCGGCAGATACCGGTTCATATACGCTTGGATCTCCTCTTCGTTCATCGGCGTATCCAGCAGCACATTGCAGGTCATCGCCCTGGCGTGCACGCCGGCATCTGTCCGCCCCGCCCCGATCACAGTCACGGGATCCGCGGGATCCCGGCCCGCCAGTCTGGTCAGCACGGCTTCCAGCCGGCCCTGGATCGTCAGGTCCGTCTCCTGCTGGTGCTCCCATCCAAAATACCTGGTGCCGTCATAGCTGACCACCATTTTAAAATTCCGTACCATTCCGCCCCCGTTTTCCGCGAAAACACAGTGTCCGCTTCCCCATGGCGTCTCCCGGGAAACTGCCCCCGCTCACGCCGGATGTGAAAACGCCAGAACGCCGCGTCCTTTTTTGCCGGAACGCTTGTGCCGGACATCCCGCACCTTTTCCACACGCATTTCCCGCGCGAAGTGCCGCGCCGTTCAGTCCGCGTCCCGCGCCGCATCCCGGTAGTCTTTCAGCAGGCCCGCAAGCATATCCGCGTTCCTGTTTTTGTCCATAATCATCAGCCGGTAGCTGTCGCGGAACAAAAGACGGATCGAAGGCTTTTCAACGGCATACTTTACAAGCCAGCGGTCTGTGGAATCCAGCGATTTCGCCCGGATCACTGCCTTGACCTCTCGGTACGGCAGATACTCCCAGTCAAATCCGTCCGGAAAAAAGACCGCTTCCTCCCCCGCCTTAAACTGCTCTACCGTGACCGCTTTCTTCAGGTCGGCGCGGGGGTCCTCAATGGTTGCATCCGGCAGTATCGGTGTGATCTTAAACATATCCGTATTCTTCCTTCCTACAAGGGCATGAAGACCTGCCTGAGCGGGCGGATCCGGTGTGATCTTAGACATTTCCGTATCCTTCCTCCCAGACAAAGGTTCTGCATCTGTATTTATCTGTATTCCATTAACACCGGCAATCACGGTGCTCCGGCATTACGGGAAGCACTTTTCCTGTCCCGGCGGCGCGCCGCTGCGGATGTCCGGTCAGGACTGCCGGACTTCGAACCACCCGGACGCGCAAGTATTCCTATTCTACCACAGGACGCGCCCGCATTGCAAAGCCCCACTT
>JAUNJS010000078.1:6857-10545 GCA_030533125.1 Eubacteriales bacterium
CTCAGGCGCGGCACTTCGTCGCGCAGCTGTCCTCTCCGGCACCGCACGCGTTGACTATAAGCAGGCTTTACTCCATCAGGCGCAGCACTTCTTCGCGCAGCGCATCGCGGCGGTCCCGCAGCAGGAGCATGCGGTTATAGCGGAAAAACGCGTCGTTTCCGTGTTCATTGAGAAATTTCATGCTGTAATAGCCCGCGGACAGTTCCGTGAGGAACAGGACCATTTCCTGTCCGTCCCCATAGACACTGGAAAGGAAACGGAAGACATTGGTCAGGGAATCATTGGCCCGGCGGTCTCTCTCCTGCCGCTCCTCCTCCCGCGCCGAAAACCAGCGGCGGATGAAGTCGTATTGTTCCCTCGGATTATGACAGCCGGCGCCGGCTTCCCGGAGCTGCTTTTCCAGCTCCTCCATGGCTCTGCAGGCGAGGCGCTGGATCTGCTCCTGTCTGCGGGGAACAGGGATGCCGGCGTCCTTTTTCTTCCGCAGCGCGGCCAGAATCGCGTCGCAGCGGCTCCGCACAGCGGCGGCCGCGGCCGTTTTTTCCTCCGCCGGGGCGGCTTTGAGCGTCTGGCGCACCAGATCGAGTTCCCGCAGAAGCAGCTCCTGCACTTCTTTTTCCAGCGCGCAGGCGGAAAAGGCCTGCCCCAGGGCATCGATCAGCAGGCTGATCAGGCTGAGTTTTTCATCAAACGGCGCGTCCTGGATCTCCTGGACCCGCACGGGATCCAGATACAGGACATCCCCGCCGGAAAGTGCGTCGGCGGAATCCCTCTCCGGAAGCTCCCCGCCGGATACCGCCCGGTCATATTCGCCCTTGTCCGTATAGAATTTTCCCGCAAGGATCGCGGGAACGCGGTAGACATCCCGGTATTTCTGATAGAGGTCATAGTACGCCGCGAAGCCGCGGGCGATCCCGGCATCCTGCAGAAACTGCGAAACGAGCCGCTCGTCCACGGGAAGGTGATTTTTTTCATGCACCTGAATAGTGCGGGACAGGTCCTCCCAGCCGCGGGCCGTGACGAAGTAACGGCCTTCCACCTCCGTGCGGATGGAATAAAAATGAGGGGTGCGGATGGCCAGATAGGCCATGACGGACCCGTGCAGACCCGCGCGGGAAGCATACTCCTTGAACGCCGCGAAATCCTCTTCGATGTCGATGCGCCGCAGACGGTCGAGGGTCACGATGTCGAAATCCCGGACAGATTTGTTGTACTGGGGCGGATTGCCGGCCGTCACGATGAGAAAGCCGTCCGGCACGCGGTGCGTGCCAAAAGTCTTGTACTGCAGAAACTGGAGCATCGTGGGCGCCAGCGTCTCCGAAACGCAGTTGATCTCATCCAGAAAGAGGATCCCCTCCTTCACGCCGGAGGCTTCAATCTGGTCATATACGGCCGCGATGATCTCGCTCATCGTATACTCCGTGACCGAATACTCTCTGCCGCCATAAGTTTTTTTCGAAATAAACGGAAGCCCGATGGCGCTCTGGCGCGTGTGGTGCGTGATTGTATACGAGACCAGCCCGATCCCGCACTCCTGCGCCACCTGCTCCATAATGGCGGTTTTCCCGATCCCGGGCGGTCCCATCAGAAGGATCGGCCTCTGCCGCTCCGGCGGAATGGTGTACGCGCCGGTCTCATCCTTGTCGAGATAGGCCTGCACCGTGTGGATGATCTCCTGCTTCGCTTCCCTGATATTCATAAACCTAAAGCCTTTCTGCTGCCTGCCGCTTCATAACCTGTCACGAAATGACTATATCCTGCCGCCGTATTTCAGGCGTTCCCCTTCTATATACAGCCGGATGGCCCAGTCGGGCACTTTTGTGTCATCCAGTTCCTCGTCGTTAAAAAAGACAAAAGCAGTGTCATAATCCGTCGGTTTTTCCGGATATATTCCCATGCCGTCCGTAAAATACATCAGCCCTTCCAGATCCTTGATCTCTCCCGCCCTCCGTTTCTCCTCCACATAGGCAAAAACAGGACGGAAATCCGTTCCGAACCCGCCTTTCACATGAAAGGCGGAGGCATATTTTTCCAGCTCCTGCGGGCTGTGGATGACACGCTCCTGCTGCACATGTTCGTCGCACTCGATGAGATGGACTTCGCAGGAAGCAAAAAACCGGCCGATGCTTCGAAGGACAGCCGCCGTCTCCTCGAGGAATCGCTGCACCAGGACTTCCTGACAGGAAGCGGATGTGTCGATCGCGATCACCAGGGTCCGGATGCGGTTCACCTCGCGGTACTCATTTTCCTCGATCAGAGGCAGGTTTCCGTACATTTCGAGCCCGTAATTGTAAAATCCGTAGTCGAAAGAATCCGGATCCACACTCGCCACCTCCCGAAGGATGGCGAACTTCCGCAGGTATTCCCTGTAATCCGTTTTCCGGCGGTTGGAAATCGCGAGAATCCGCGTCAGGCTCCCCCGCTCCTGCGACGGCTCCCGGCCGGACGCGAGGATCTCCGCCTCCATGCGCTTCGAGGTTTCTTTCCAGCTGTTCTCAAGCTCCTCCGCGGAGCGCAGGGCGCGCAGGTGCCGGACCTGCTTCTGCCGCTTTTTCCGTTCATGTCCCGCCGGATCTCTGCCGTCCCGCTCCGGCGCGTCCCTTCTGTCGTCCGGGTTTTTCCCGTCCCGGCCGTCCCCGGCGCCGGGTCGTTTTTCCGTGTCCTCGGGCTTTTTCCGGCGCTCTTTGTCCCGGTCGTCCCTGCTGTTTCCGCTGTCCTTCCGGCGCTCTTCATTCCTTTCCTCCGGGGAGGAATCGCGCGCCCCGTTATCCGGGTCCCGCGGATCCTCCCGGCGCGGCCCCGCGTCCTCCGGATCCCGCCCCGGTCCTTCCCCGCCGTTTTCCGGCGGTTCCTTCTCTTCCTCTTCCATCCTCTCCCAGAAGCTGTGGTCGCACATGGCGAACATCGCCCGCAGCTGCAGCTCCTCAAGGTAGTTTCTCTTCCGCTCGAGGAAGGACTGGTAGATGCGCTCCGCCGTCAGCACACGGATCTCCGCTTCGAGGCGGTCATAGACACGCCGGCGGTGTTCCGGCGTCAGTTCCGCCACAGCCCCGTAATCCATTCCGTCAATGATCGACTCGACCGCAATGTCACAGGCGAGATCCCAGAGTTCCCGGTCCTCCTTGTCCCGCGCTGTAAACATATGCCGGAAGACGCAGTGCAGGAGAATGTGGAGATAAGTCCGGTTCAGCATCCGCGGCCGGGTCACATAGAGCCGGAACAGATAGTTCGGGTTGAAACGTATGTAAACCGCGTCTGTGCCGACACTCGCGGTCGACAGATCCATAATAAATCCAAGGCTGTGCAGCGCGGGCCCCAGAAAACGCATGGACAGAAATAATTCCGTCCTGGAAGCATTCAATATGCGTTTTCCCATTTCTTCCAGTTCTGTTCTGTTTCCCATTTTCCCTTCCCTGATCGAACGCGCCGGCCGAAGCGCGCCGTACGATACTTCTGCCTTCGCTCGCGCCACCGTATGCCTTCCGGATAATAACATGCCTTATATCGGCATTGCCGCCCCCGGAATCCGGCGGGGACAGTCCGCTTTTCTCTGTTACCAGTCCTCCGGTGACAGCGCGCCGCCCCCGGAATCCGGCGGGGACGTTCCGATTTCCTACTTTACCCTTCCACCCATAACAAGGCCCCTCACCACCTATCCGACGAGCCACGTCGCCGGAAAGCGTGTGAC
>JAUNJS010000389.1 GCA_030533125.1 Eubacteriales bacterium
GATCGCATGCCAGGAATGCAAATACCGGAATATATGCCTGCAATGAAAGGCCGGTACACATTCCGGGATTATAAAACCGGAGTGCATGCCCGAAACGCGGAACGCACAGAATTCGCAGACCGGAAGAAATACGAATTGCACGGGAATAAAAGATGAGGAATCAAAGGATGAAAGCTGAAAAAAAACGCCGCTCTCTCCGTTCAATACTGCTGATCCTGGGTTTTTCCCTGATCCTTGCAGCCACAATGTCCGGGCCGGCCCGGGCTGCCGCGGCGGAAGCCGGCGCCGCAGCCGACGGAGCACAGACCGGGGAAGAAGGGAATCCGGAGGGCGCACAGGCCGGGGAAAATGAGGGTACGGACAGCGCGCAGACCGGGGAGCCGCTCTGGAGCGAGGAATTCTACCGCGCGGTGGACACCTCCGGCGGACTGTCCCCCGCCGAGCAGCAGAGCCTGGACAAGACCTGCCTGGAGTTCATGCAGACTTATCACACAGACCTCTCTCTTCTGGCGGTCACGTCGGACCGCTACGCGGGCGCGACGCTCGAGGATCTGGCCGACAGCTATTACACCGGCAGCGGTTTCGGCTACGGGGAGGGAAAAGACGGATTCCAGATGGTCTGGGACACGCAGACCGACGAGGTACTGATCCGCGCCTATGGAGCCGCGCAGGACATGATCCCCCCCACATATCTGAAACATGTGGAGGAATCTGTCGTTTCATTTAAGGAAAAATACAACGTTTACGGTCCTCTCTACGCGACGTCGCGCTACCTGTCCAACTACCTGCGCGGCGCCGGTGAGGCGACGAAGCAGGAAGGGGAAGCCTTTGTCTCCGGTACCGGCACAGCTTCCGATGATTTCAACAGCGACGCGGCCGCGCGGAGCGAACAGCCCGACGCCGCGGAGGGCGACGGCGCCGGCGCTGCCGAAGCAGATGCCGCAGGCAGCGGGGGCGCGGGCAGTGCAGATGCCGCAGGCAGCGAAGGCGCGGGAGGCGCTGCGCAGGCCGGCGAAGGCACAGAAGGTACCGGCGAGGGCACTCCATCCGACGTTTCGGGCGCGCAGCAGACCAAAGACGGATCTGATGTCTCCGGCGAAGGCGGGAGAACACTTTCGGACCGGGAACGCATGCTCCCCGACGGCCAGATGCCCGATGAGGCGCTCCGCGTCGGCGAGGGGTCCGGGATGCCCTCCTGGTACCCGAAGGACCCCGCGTCCTTCCCCTTCTACCACGATGAGAACGCGCCCCGCATTGTAGACCTGGCGGACATTTTCACCGCCGAAGAAGAGGCGCGGATGGAGGCCCGCCTCGCGGAACTCCGCCCCCTGCTGGGCCGCGATATCGTGGTCTTTACCGACAATACCACCTACGGCCTCTCCCGCTCGGTGTACGCCGCCGATTTTTATGATTTCAACGGCTACGGCATCGGAGAAGACCGCGAGGGATGCTGTCTGATGATCTCGATGGAATCCGGGAACCGCGGCTGGTGGTGCTGCTGTACGGGGCCTGACACGAGGGGCCTGTATACGGAGACCGTCGCCAACCAGATCGACGACATGCTCTATGAGTACATGGTGGACGGAGATTACGGAACCGGCGTCGCGGACTGGATCGAGAACTTCCGGCGCCTGTACACAACAGGCTCTCCTTACTCCGAGGAATGGGCGCTCATGGACAAGTCCTCCTTCACCCGTTTCCACGATGAATCCGCCCCCCGCGTCGTCGACGACGCGATGATCCTGACACAGAGCGAAATCGAAAGCCTGACCGCGAAAGCCGCTTCCATCTCGGAGAAATACGGCATCGATGTCGTCATTCACACTGCGCGCAATCAGGGAATCCTGGACCGCGACGAATACGGCGACAAATATTTCACCTTCAACGGGTACGGCTATGGCGATGACTACGACGGCATCCTTCTGACCATCTTCAAGCGGCCCAACTACTCCGGCGGCGCACGCGTCTATGCTTCCGGCAAGGCGCTGAACAAGCTCACCGCAGTGAACAAAGAACGGCTCGAAAACCGCTGCGAAGACGTCGTGCTCCACAGAGAATACGCCGACGCCGCCGACCAGTGGCTCGATCAGGCCGAACATATGCTGCGCACGGGGCGCGCCCCCCGCTCCAGCGGTTCCTGGGAATTTGTGACTGTCATCGAACTGCTCGCCGGACTGATCTTCGGCGGCGTCTCCCTCAGCGGCGCCAAGCGGAAAATGGCGACTCCCGCCATCAGGGAAAACGCCAACGCATACGTCGTGAAAAACAGCATCTCCATCCGGAGGATCGCTGACCATCTGATCGACGTCGCCTCCAGCCGCACGTACTCCCCCGTCCGCCGGGAGAGCTCCGGCGGCGGAGGAAGTTCCTCCGGAGGAGGGCATTCCTCCTATTCGAGTTCCTACAGCGGCTCCTCCGGCAGCTCCCACTCCGGATCCGGACGGACCTTCTGATCTTTCACTGATTTTTTCACCGCGTTTTCGCCGCGCTGTTCATCACCTTATTCATCGCCGGCACCATTCCGCGATCCGGTTTTTCGCATAGCGCAAGGGCGGCCGGGACCCGGACGCGCGCGGCGCAGGTTTCCAGGAATCAGATGACGATCTCGAAATACCATCGGGGCCCCGACGCGCGCGGGGCAGGTTCCGCGGTTGAAACATAAAATTCATAAAAACAGTGATAGATCAATGGCACTGATAACAGCGGCAGATGACAAGCGCGCGCGTGGGACTCGCGTCCCACGCGCGCGTTTTGTACGAATCCCGCAGTCACGGAAATGCGCCGGCCTGACCGGCTCCTGTAACGCCGGTTTTTTTACCGCCGTTATTTCCGACTTACGGAGGCCGGTCTGATCGGCTCCTGTAACGGCGGTTTTTGCCGCCGTTACTTCTGACATAAAGACGCTTCTGTGCCTGATCGGCTTGATCATACCGGCCGCGCCAGTTCCTGCCGGATTCTCCCGAGCAGAAGCCTGTCCGCCGGAAGCCAGTCCACGCTGTCAATCCGGTCAGCCGTCAGCCACCTGCCGTCCTCCGCCTCCTTCAGGATCAGGCTTCCCCTGCGGATGGAGCACCAGAAACATTCCATGGACAGATGAAACGCGGGGTAGTCATACTCTACCGTGTCGATCAGCTCCCCGACCGTGATCTCCGCATCCAGTTCCTCGCGGATCTCCCGCGCCAGCGCCTCCTGCGGCGTTTCCCCCGGCTCCACCTTCCCGCCCGGAAACTCCCAGCCGCCCTTATACTCTCCGTATCCCCTTGCTGTGGCAAACACACGTCTGCCGTCCCGGATCACCGCGGCGACCACCCTGATTGTTTTCATCCGTTTCATCCTTTACGTCTGCCGCAGAAAGAGGAAGGATCCCCTCCTCTTTCTTAATAACTTCTAAAATGAACTTCTTACT
>JAUNJS010000079.1 GCA_030533125.1 Eubacteriales bacterium
GGGTCCGGAAAAAGAGGCTCCGGAAAACAGGGATCCGGGGATTAAGAAGAAAAGCCGGATCAAGTGGATCCTTGCGGTTCTTGTGGCGGCGCTGGCTGCTGCCGGCGGCGCCCGCGTGTATCACTATAATCTTCCCGGGGAGAGGGCAAAGCGGATTCTGGCGCAGGCGGACGAACAGATGCAGGCGCTGCAGATTGAAGACGCGCTCGCGCTTTATGAAGAAGTCCTTGCGCTGGATCCCGAAAATCAGGAAGCGGGAGAGGGGAAGCTGACGGCCATGAAAGCCGGGGCGGACGCGCTGGCTGATGCGGGGGAGACTTCTTCCTATGTGGAGGCATGTAAAGAGTACAGGGAAATCCTCTCCCTGTTCGGAGGAGACCCTCTGCTGACCGATGAGAAGAACGGAATGGAGCAGGAGATCAGGGACAAAGTGGAGGCGCTGGAACAGAAGATCGCGGCTTCCTGCGAGACGGTTTCCTGCGTAACCACTCCCTATGACCGCTCCGGCAAAGCCGTGAGAAAGGACGGAACGGAAATAGCGTATACATGGTATTATGATCTCGTCGAGATCGACGACCCTCTCTATCCGTACGCGGAGAGGATCAATTCCGTTCTGCGGCAGGATATGGACGATTTTTTCGCGGCGGGAGGGAGCGATCCGTCCGCCGCGGCGGTGCGTCTCACCTCTACGGGAAGCTTCAGGCACTACGTCGGAGAAGGAGGAATCTGCTCCCGGGACGGAATCCTCAGCATCCGGACGGCGGAGGTGCGGCAGCAGGGACAGGTCGTTTCAAACAAATACCGGGGCAGGACATTCCGTCTTTCGGACGGCAGAGAGCTTTCGCTGCAGGATCTGGCGGAAAGAACCGACTCCGGACTTCGCAGACTGGTCAGGCGGAGGCTCTGGAACTGGCTGGAGCAGCAGGGGTACAGAGACATTTCCAAGGCTGACGTGGAAGAATATGTCGAGGATACCGATCCGGACGCGTTCAGGTTCTTTGTCCGCGAGGATGGAGAGATTCTCCTGGTCATTGACCAGGAAGTGCCGTTTTTCTCCAACGCGCAGGAAATCCTTGAAATCCCCCTGCAGCTCCAGATCGCCGGGGAAACCGGGAAAAAATGAGCGGGAAAACAGGGGCAGAACCACGCATACCCTACGAAACGGAAATACCGCGCTTTTTGCCGCGCGCCTGCCGGAACACAGCTGAATAAGAACGCATTCGCGCAAAGCGGCGGGAAATGCCGCGCTTTTTGCCGCGCGCCTGCCGGAACCCCGCCGCAGTTCCCCGGGAGGCGGAGCGTCACGGAGCGGAAGAGTGCTCGTCCAGGATTCTGCAGAGAATCTCCATGGACTCTTCTTCACTGTAAGCCAGATGGTTTGGCAAATGGGAGAAAAAGTCCCGCAGGGACGACAGGATTTCCGGATCGCGGATGTACAGGTAATTACGCTTTTCCGGATTATCGGCCAAAAGGATGTATGCGCAGCTGTCATCGATCCAGAAGGAAGTCTCCGAAGCCGTATTTCCGAAGGCTTCTTTGACTATATGGAAGGTCAGAGATTTCTGCCGGATCAGATCCCGGTATTTCCGGAGCAGACGGATGCGTACCGCCGGATCGGGGAGCCTGTACAGGGCGGAGGAGTATTCGGGCATCTTCCCGTTTTCCAGAAACCGGAGCAGCCCTTTTTCGGAAACAAGGGTGGATACGGAGGACGAATCCAGGTACTCGTTTTTCCGCTCGATGATTTCCAGGGAGGCCCGGATGATAAAACTGCGGTTGGGTAGTTCTTCGCTGATATAATCCTGCAGCAGATCCTCTGTCAGAAGACAGTTGACGCAGGGATACATCTGAAAAGAAATCGCCGAATGTCCGGATAGTTTCCGCTTGGCGTTGTACAGGAGATCCCGATAGTCGCGCACACTCTGTGTCATGGGGAGGCACGCGCTCCGCAGGTTCGCGAAAATTTCCATAAAAAAGGAGACGGTCTCAGGCTTCCGATGCACGATGGCAAAGCGGAGGTCTTCGGAGATCTGCATCGCGTAATCCCTTGAAATAATGGCGTAAGGAAGGAACGAAAAGGTCACCTTTCCCGTGTGGACGTTGGCGTGGTAGTAAAAGATATCGTAATTTGATATATGCTTGCAGATCCGGACCATCGTATGGATCAGGCGCAGGTTGAAAGTGACGTTGTCTTCCAACGCGCTCCCCTCATCGAGCGCGATGATCTGCTGGAACCGGAATCCGTCCGCGATGTCTGTGCTGGTCCGGAGCGCCTGGGTGAAATCGATAAACCGCTCTTCCGGCTGAATCCGTACACGGAGAAGACCGTTTTCACGCTGCATCTCCAGCTGCGCGATATATCCATAGGCGCTGAAAATAGTGCCTGTTCCGTGCAGAATCACGGAGTCTGTTCCGGAATCCTGCAGCGAAGGCAAGGAATAAAAACTGGTTTTAAAAGCGGAGTGCGGCACCGGATTATCCGACTCCAGACATGTCTGCAGAAAAGCGTGGATCCCCTTTCTGCGCCGGTAGTTTTCGAGACCTACCTGCATGATCTGATACTTTTCCATCAGCAGGCTCGATTCCTCCGGCGTAAGCTTCAGGAAATTCGCAATCTGCTGTACAAGCTCATCCGAAGAAGGCTTGCGCGTGCCGTGCACGATCTTGGACATGGAGGACCGGTCTACTCCGCAGAAGGAGGCCATCTGCGCGATGCTCACGTTTTTCATTGCTACAAAAGAACTGAGCTGCTGCGAAAAAGGATTCATATCTTCCTCTCATTTTGTGTAAGTGCTTTCCGTAATGTATACTGTCCCGCTCTACCCGGTTTGGTTCGACAAGCGGATGCAGTACCGGTATTTTTATGAATTATCACGGCAGTGAATTATCGTGATAGAGAATTATCACGCTAATACAGTGAAGTGAAGTACAGAGTTATTATAACAGAAAAAATGGAAAAATGAAGAAGCTTTGCGTTTGAAAAAGTGATTTCCCCAAAAGAAAAAAGTTGATACAATGGTGTGAATCTGATAACATGTTCTTCTGGTCTCTTCGCACGCCGCGTGAACGGCGGTTCTCGGCCGGCGCAGCTGAAAAAAAGCTGTTGAAAGACCTGAAAAAGAACGGAAATAATAGATGTGACCGGCAGCAAAAGAACACAGGTATCGTCTCATAACAATCTCATCATCAAGAAAAGAGAAAGGATTGAACATGGCTGATCTGGAGAAAATTTTAAGAGAAGTGAGTTATCCGGGCCGGGGAATTGCCATCGGACGGAGCGCGGACGGCAAAAAAGCTGTCATTGCTTATTTCATCATGGGAAGGAGCGCGAACAGCCGCAACAGGATCTTTGTGACGGAGGGCAGCGGAATCCGCACGGAGGCATATGATCCCTCAAAGATGGAGGACCCGAGCCTGATCATTTACGCGCCGGTGCGTGTGCTCGGCAACAAGACCATTGTGACCAACGGAGACCAGACAGACACGATTTATGAAGGCCTTGACCACCAGATGACCTTTGAGCAGTCTCTGCGCAGCCGGACATTTGAGCCGGACGCGCCGAACTACACCCCCAGGATTTCGGGAGTTCTGCACGTGGAGCAGGGCAGTTACAATTTTGCCCTCTCGATCCTGAAATCAGACAACGGAGATCCGGCTTCCTGTCTCCGCCAGACCTTCGCCTATGAGAATCCGAAGGCCGGACAGGGACGTTTTATTTCGACCTATAAGGGAGACGGCAGCCCGCTTCCCTCCTTTGAAGGAGAGCCGGTCAGGCTTGATTTTGACGAAAACCTGACTTCGGACATCGACACGTTCGCGAACCGCGTCTGGGAGGCCCTGAACGAGGATAACAAGGTATCTTTGTTTGTCCGTTTTATCGATCTGGCCACCGGAAGCGCGGACAGCCGCATTCTGAATAAGAATAAATAATAAATAAAGCAGCGAGGAGAGCGGACGCAGATGCCGGGCCTGCCCGGGCATTTGCGGACATTTTCAGAGCGCCCACACGTGAGCCTGTGAGCCATGCTTATAATCGCAAGAATGAATAAGAATTAAGCGGAATTAACACGAAAAGAAATGCTCCCTCTGACGTGTCCTGTATCCTTCGGTCCGCCGGACGGATCATTCAATTACAGAAAGGAAAAAGATGAGCACAGAAAACACTCCCATGACAGAGATGCAGCTGAAATACGGATGCAACCCCAACCAGAAGCCTTCCAGAGTCTACATGGAGGACGGAAGCAGCCTTCCGATTACGGTTCTGAACGGCAGGCCCGGTTACATCAACCTGCTGGATGCCCTCAACGGCTATCAGTTGGTGAAGGAACTGAAGGCGGCGACCGGAAAGCCCGCGGCGACGTCCTTTAAGCATGTCTCCCCCGCAGGCGCGGCGATCGGCCTTCCTCTCACCGAGGTGGAAAGAAAGATTTACTGGGTTGAGGACGCGGGAGAGCTTACGCCCCTTGCCAGCGCCTACGCGCGCGCCCGCGGCGCGGACAGAATGTCCAGCTTCGGCGATTTTATTTCCCTCTCCGACAAATGTGACGCCTGTACGGCAAGCCTCATCAAGCCGGAGGTCTCCGACGGCATCATCGCCCCCGCCTATGACGATGACGCGCTTGAGATTTTAAAGAGCAAGAAAAAGGGGAATTACTGCATTCTGCAGATCGACCCGGAGTATGTTCCGGCCCCGATCGAGAAAAAACAGGTATACGGGATCACCTTTGAGCAGGGACGCAACGAGCTCGTCGTGGATGACGCGCTGTTTTCCAATATTGTGACAAAAAACAAAGAACTGCCGGCAGCAGCCCGCGATGATATGGCCATCGCCATGATCACTCTGAAATACACGCAGTCCAATTCCGTCTGCTATGTGAAGGGCGGTCAGGCGATCGGCATCGGTGCCGGCCAGCAGTCCCGCATCCACTGCACGCGCCTCGCCGGCCAGAAGGCGGACAACTGGTACCTGCGCCAGTGCCCGAAGGTTCTGAACCTTCCCTTCCGGGATGACGTCCGCCGCGCCGAGCGCGACAATGCCATCGATTTGTATATCGGAGAGGAGTACATGGATGTCCTCGACGACGGCAAGTGGGAAGTTCTCTTCACCGGGAAGCCGGAAGTTTTCACGGTGGAAGAAAAGAAGGCCTGGCTCGCCGGCAACACCGGCGTGACCCTCGGTTCCGACGCGTTCTTCCCGTTCGGCGACAATATCGAGCGCGCTTACCGCAGCGGCGTGCAGTACGTCGCCCAGCCCGGCGGCTCTGTCCGCGACGCGAATGTCATCGAGGCCTGCGATGCCCACGGCATGGTCATGTGCTTCACCGGCATCCGCCTGTTCCACCATTAAAAAACAGGATTCGGCAGTCAGAAAGGATACGGCGGGAGTGACGGGCGCGAATGCGCGCAAAACGTACATCTGTAAGGAGAGAGACCATGAGGATCGGAACCGGGTATGACGTCCATAAACTCGTCGAGGGCAGAAAACTCATCCTCGGGGGTGTGGACATTCCTTATGAGAAGGGTCTTCTGGGGCATTCGGACGCGGATGTACTGGTGCACGCCGTGATGGATGCCCTGCTGGGCGCCGCGGCGCTCGGGGATATCGGCCTGCATTTCCCGGATACGGATCCGGCATACAGCGGGGCCGATTCTCTGGCGCTCGCCCGCAGGGTCTCGGAACTGTTGACAGAAAACGGGTATTTTATTGAAAATGTCGACGCCACCGTGATCGCGCAGGCACCGAAACTGCGGCCTTATATTAAGCAGATGCGGCAGAAGATCGCCGGAGCTCTGGAGATCGACGTAAGTCAGGTCAGTGTCAAAGCCACGACAGAAGAGCATCTGGGATTTACCGGCCGGGGAGAGGGCATTGCGGTCCAGGCGTCCGCGCTGCTCACATCGCCCAGGGACACGTTTTCACGCAGTGTGCCGCCCGGCGGGTGCGGGGACTGTCCGGGATGTTCAGGGCTCCGTTGAGTGGATCCGTGAAAATGCCGCGCGTTCTTTTAGAAACAGCGGCGGGATTGTCGAGAGAAGATGTCGGGAAACCACACATCTATGATGAGGAACAAAAATGATCAGAATCTACAATACAATGTCAAAACGCAAAGAGGATTTTGTACCGCTGCACGAAGGGAAGGTCGGGATGTATGTCTGCGGCCCCACCGTCTACAACCTGATCCACATCGGGAACGCGCGGCCCATGATCGTCTTTGACACCGTGCGCCGTTATTTCGAGTACCGCGGTTATGAGGTGAACTTCGTCTCCAACTTCACGGATGTGGACGATAAGATCATCAATAAGGCAAATGAAGAGGGCGTGGACGCGGCTGTCATCTCCGAGCGCTACATCGAGGAGTGCAAAAAGGATATGGCCGCGCTGAACATCCGGCCCGCGACGACCCATCCGCAGGCGACCAGAGAGATCCCCGGCATGATTGACATGATCCGGAAGCTGATCGACACGGACTATGCCTACACTGCGAAAGACGGCACGGTCTATTACCGCACGCGGAGATTCCGGGATTACGGGAAGCTCTCGCACAAGGATCTCGACAATATGCAGACCGGCCTGCGCATGCTGGCGGTCACCGGAGAGGACCAGAAGGAGGATCCGCTCGATTTCGTCCTCTGGAAGCCCAAAAAAGAAGGCGAGCCGTACTGGGAGAGTCCCTGGTGCCAGGGCCGCCCCGGCTGGCACATCGAGTGCTCGGTAATGAGCAGGCGCTATATCGGCGACACGATCGACATCCATGCGGGCGGCGAGGACCTGATCTTCCCGCACCATGAGAATGAGATCGCCCAGTCGGAGGCCGCGAACTGCTGCACCTTTGCCCGCTACTGGATGCACAACGCGTTCCTCAACATCGACAACCGCAAGATGTCCAAATCCCTGGGCAATTTCTTTACCGTGCGCGACATCCTGGAGCAGTACGACGGACAGGTCCTGCGCTATTTCATGCTGTCCGTTCATTACCGCAGTCCGCTGAATTTCAGCCGCGAGCTCATGGAGTCCGCAAAAACCTCCTACGAGCGCATTGTCAACTGCGCCGAGAACCTGCGCTTCCTGGCCGGAAAGGCCGCGGAAGCCGGCAGGACACCGGAGAAGGACGCGCTGACCGCGGCGGAGTCCGCGATTCTCCCCGAAGCGGAGGCGTTCAGGACCCGGTTCGAGACGGCCATGGACGATGACTTCAACACGGCGGACGGAATCTCCGCCCTTTTCGAGCTGGTCAAATGGATCAACAGCCACGCGGACGAGAATTCCTCCGCGACTTTCCTGCAGACGCTCAACAACGAGCTGCAGGAGCTGGCGGACGTCTGCGGCCTGCTCCTTGCGCGCGACAGAAATCTGGACGACGACCTCGCCGCCTATGTCGAGGCACAGATCGCGGCGCGTCAGGCGGCCCGGAAGGCCCGCGACTTCGCGAAGGCGGATGCCATCCGCGATGCGCTCAAGGAAAAGGGAATCCTGCTCGAAGACACCCGCGAGGGAGTCAAGTGGAAAAAGGCCTGACACGCAGCCGCTGCGGTCTGGGAACAGGTCTGTTGACTGGCGGAAATGCCCTGTGAAAAGGGCACAGTGCAGAACGTCTGCGGCTTCGGAACAGTTCTGTCGGCAGTCGGAAACGTCCTGTGAAAGGGGCGCAGTGCAAGAAGGCCTGCTGCTTCGGAACAGGTCTGCTGACTGGCGGAAATGCCCTGGGAAAAGGGCAGCACACGCAGCAGATGGAAGGAAAACAATGGAAAAAAGCCTGAACAATGCGGGAGATACCCCGCAGGACAGGGCAGGCACAAGGCAGGAAGAGGGCGTCCGTGCGGGCCAGACCGCAGCGCCCTCTTTCGTAAAAGAGGAGGAGCCCCGGGAGGCGCGGAACCCGGAAGGAGATCCAGGACAGACGCAGCTGCCGAATCTTTCCTCCCTGCTCGCCCTGTACGGAATGGAGGTCGACGTGCGGACATTTTCACCCCTCGCGCTGGCCTTCCTCGGCGATGCCGTCTATTCCCTGATCATCCGGACCAGCGTGCTGGCGAAGGGGAACCGGCAGGCGGAAAAACTGCACAACGAGACGACCCGCCTTGTCCGCGCGCAGAAACAGGCCGCGATCGGGCGGACTCTCTATGATCTTCTTACAACAGAAGAGCAGAAGGTATACCGGCGGGGCAGGAATTCGAATCCGATGCACCGCGCGAAGGGCGCCTCTCTGGAGGAATATCTGCAGGCCACGGCACTGGAAACCCTCTGCGGCTGGCTTTACCTGCAGGGGCGGACAGAGCGGCTGATGGAACTGATCCGGACCGGCCTGGAGCTGACACGGAGAAGGGACGGGGAGCCCCTGCTGTAGAAAAAAGAAATACGTATTGCACGGGAGACATAGTACGGCGCCCCGAAGGGCACCTGAAAAAAGCTTTCAGGGAGGAGGTGTACGATGCACGATGAAAACAGGATCGAGGGACGCAATGCCGTGATAGAAGCGTACCGCGCGGGCCGGACAATTGAGAAGCTCTTTCTGCTGGAAGGTCCTGCGGAGGGCGCTATGCAGACGGTGCTGCGGCTCGCGAAAGAACAGCATACCCCGATCCGTTTCCTTTCCCGCCAGCGCCTCGACCAGATGTCCGAGACAGGCCGGCACCAGGGCGTGATCGCCCAGGCGGCCGCCTTTCATTACAGTGAAATGGAGGATCTTTTCAGGAAGGCGGAAGAAAGAAAAGAGGATCCTTTTTTTGTGCTGCTTGATCAGATCGAAGACCCGCACAACCTGGGCGCAATCATCCGCACCGCCAATCTGGCAGGCGCGCACGGCGTCATTCTCCCGAAGGACCGGGCAGTCGGCCTGACCGCCGCGGCGGTGAAGGCTTCGGCGGGGGCAATCCACCACACACCCGTCGTGAAGGTCACAAACCTGGCCCGCACGATGGAGGATCTTAAAAAGCGCGGCCTGTGGTTCGTCTGCGCGGACATGGCAGGGACGCCCATGACAAAACTGAACATGACAGGTCCGATCGGCCTTGTCATCGGCGCGGAGGGGAGCGGAGTCAGCCGGCTTGTGAAGGAAAAATGCGACATGACGGCCAGCATACCGATGAAGGGGGAAATCGACTCCCTCAACGCCTCCGTCGCGGCCGGGGTCCTGATGTATGAGATTTTCCGGCAGAGAGAGGACAGGAGCTGATATGCGGCAGGAATACTACGAGGGGCTGTCGGACGACGAGCTGATCGCGCTCTCCAGAGAAGCCGATGACCGGGCGACAGAGACTCTGATGAGCCGGTACAAGGCGCTTGTCCGCAGCCGCGCCAGAACCATGTATATTCTCGGGGGCGACTCGGAAGACCTGATCCAGGAGGGGATGCTGGGTCTTTTTAAGGCGCTGCGGGACTACGACTGCGGCCGCGACGCGAGCTTTTCCACCTTTGCTGCGCTCTGCGTCTCGCGCCAGCTCTACACAGCCGTAAAGGCCTCCGGACGGAAAAAACATATGCCCCTCAACACCGCGGTTTCCCTCAATGCCCCTGCCGGAACGGCTCCGGACGGGGAGAAGGAGGGCGGCGCGGAGCTCGAGGGAGCGGTCTCCGAGGAAATGAATACCTTGTCCGCAGTGGGGTACGGCGCGAATCCGGAGAAACTCATGATCGACCGCGAAAACCTCGCGAGACTCCACAGACGCATGGAGACAGAACTGAGTCCCCTGGAGAAACAGGTTCTCGAACTGCACCTGACCGGTATGAACTACGTGGAGATCGCCCACATCCTCAACCGCGACGAAAAATCCACAGACAACGCCCTGCAGCGCATCCGGGCAAAGGTGCGCGGCTGGATCCGGGAAGGCTGAACAGAAAATGAATACGTTTTCCGTCTGACGGAAGCGATCCGGCTCTCTGCCTCTCTTCGCGGCGGAGGAGGAATGACATGCACAGTTTTTTTGCGACGATTTCGAGGATGAAATATATTGAGAGATGGGCCCTGATGCGCAGTTCCCGCCCGGAGAACCTCTCCGAACACGCGATGGAAGTGGCGGTGATCGCGCATGTCCTGTGTACGATCGGGAACCGGAGGTACGGCAGACAGCTGGATGCGGACCGCGCCGCGCTGCTCGGGATCTACCACGACGTGACGGAGATTATCACAGGGGATATGCCTACCCCGGTGAAATATCATAATCAGGACATCCGGCGTGCCTATCATCAGGTCGAGGAAGCCGCCGCATACAGGCTCCTGCAGCTTCTGCCGACGGACCTGCGGGAAACCTATGAGGAGATCCTCCTGCCGGAGAACGGGGCGGGAGCGGAAACGGAGGAATACCTGCGAAAGCTTGTGAAGGCGGCGGACAAGCTCTCCGCGCTCATAAAGTGTATCGAGGAAGAGAACGCCGGGAATGCCGAGTTCCGCACAGCTAAGGAGACAATCCAGGCGGCTGTCGACGAGATGGCACAAAACATGCCGGAGGTCCGGGATTTCTGTGAGGATTTCCTGCCCGCTTACGGAAACACACTGGAT
>JAUNJS010000390.1 GCA_030533125.1 Eubacteriales bacterium
TTTGCCGGGCGCCGCTGGAAATAACAGTTTTCACCGGGCGCCGCAAAGATGCTTGATTTCAATCTTGTAAAGCACGGTGATTCCACGTCGGTCTGCGTTATCACCGGGCGGCGCGGTTATGCTCGATTTCACCGCCGGCCGCGGAAATACGCACGCGCGCCGGACGGGTAGAAGAGAAGAAGGAAGAAGACCTGCTGCGTCTGTGTGGTCAAAGAATCCGGGAGCTTTTGGAGGAAAGAAATATGGACAGAATACTGGTGCTGGATTTCGGGGGACAGTATAATCAGCTGATCGCCCGCAGGGTTCGTGAGCAGCACGTCTACGCGGAAATCAGACTTTACAGCGGGATCTCCCTGGAAGAGATTGTGGCTGCGGGATATAAGGGCGTCATCTTTACCGGCGGTCCGAACAGCGTCTATGAGGAGAACTCCCCGAGGTTTACGGAGAAAATCCTCGAGGCGGGGATCCCGCTTCTCGGGATCTGTTACGGGGCGCAGCTCACTGCTTTCCTGGCCGGCGCGCACGTCGGAAAGGCGATGGACTCGAGCGAATACGGAAAGACTGTTCTGCGGGACGCGCGGGGCGTGCTTTTTACGGATGTTCCGGAGGAGAGCATCTGCTGGATGAGCCACACGGACCGGATCGAAGCGCCGCCGGCCGGTTTCGAGATCACCGCGCGCACAGACAAGTGCCCCGTCGCCGCGATGGCCGACGACGAGAGAAGGATCTATGCCGTGCAGTTCCATCCCGAGGTGACCCACACGGAATTCGGGCGGAAGATCATTTCCAACTTCCTGTTCGAAATCTGTCACTGCGTCCCCGACTGGCGGATGGAGGATTTCCTGGAAAACATGATCGGGCGCTGCCGCAGGGAGCTGGCGGGCAAAAAAGTCCTGCTCGCCCTTTCCGGGGGCGTGGACTCCTCCGTGACGGCGATCCTGCTCCATCGGGCGGTCGGCGACAACCTGACCTGTGTTTTCGTGGACCACGGTCTGCTGCGGAAAAAGGAAGGCGACATGGTCGAGGAGATGTTCCGGGATCGCTTCGGCCTGAATATCATCCGCGTCAACGCCGGGGAGCGGTTCCTGGAAAAGCTGTCCCGCGCGAGGAAGCCGGAGCGGAAGCGGAAGATCATCGGAAGGGAATTTATCCGCGTCTTTGAGGAGCAGGCGGCAGCGCTCGGGCACATCGATGTGCTCGCGCAGGGAACGATTTACCCGGATGTCGTCGAGAGCGGAAAAGGAGAGTCCGCCGTCATCAAAAGCCATCACAATGTCGGCGGCATCCCGAAACACATGAAGTTTAAGGAAATCGTGGAGCCCCTCCGGGACCTGTTTAAGGACGAAGTCAGGGAGGTCGGCAGAAAACTGGGGATCCCGGAGGAAATGGTCAGCCGGCAGCCCTTCCCGGGGCCGGGGCTGGCAGTCAGGATCATCGGGAAGATCACGGCGGAAAAAATCGCGCTTCTCCAGGAGGCGGACGCGATCTTCCGGGAGGAGCTTGAAAAAGCGGACCTGCGCGGGCAGGCAAGCCAGTACTTCGCCGTCCTTACCGACATGCGCTCCGTCGGCGTCAAGGGGGACGCGAGGACCTACGGCTATGTCCTCGCTCTGCGTTCGGTCACGACGGATGACTTTATGACCGCGGAGTGGACACGCCTCCCTTACGAACTCCTGGAAAAAACCGCTTCCCGCATCCTCAACGAGGTCGCGGACGTCTCCAGGGTCGTCTACGACATCACCTCCAAACCGCCCGGTACGGTGGAGTGGGAATAAACAGAGCAGAGTGGCCCGCGCCGCTCCCTGTTCCTCCGCAGACTGCGTACACCTCCCTGTGAGGGATTTTCCGGAACAGATTTTTAAAAATAAAGCAGCCGGCCGGATGCGTCCTGAGGCATCCGGCCGGCTGCTGCATTCATCATCATTCATCATTGAACCGGCAGGTTACGGCTTTTCTTCAGTATTCTATTTCGTTTCTTCTGTACTGTTGTTCGTTTCTTCTGTACTCTTATCAGTTATTTCTTCTGTTTTTTCGTCTGCCGCCTTTTCTTCGTGCTCGTTCGGCATGATCATCAGGCTTTCCGCCACTTTGCTCTTTTTTGACGTCTTTATCGACGTATAGCCTATGCACGAGAATACAACCGCTCCGATCAGGTTGACCAGAAGGTCCTTCATGGAGTCGAGGATACCGATGTCCAGATATCCGCCCTCTACCGTAAAGGTATTTCCGGCCGCAGTATGAATGACCGTGTCCGTGATATCTTTTACGTGGATGACCGTGCCCGCCTGCTGCGGATCCAGCGTTACGGAATTGACGGTCCGGACGATAAAGTCTTTCTGCATGTCCATGTTGAAGAACAGGTCCATGCCGCACTCGAAGAACTCCCACAGAACGCCGATCGTCATCGAAAAGCAGAAGGCGACGACAGCCATGTAAAACGGGGAGACATTGAAGTGTCTGCTTCCCCTGTTCAGCAGGTAAATCAACGAGAATCCTACCGCGGCGAACAGGAAGCCGTTCAGCGTGTGGAGAATCGTATCCCATCCGGGGATTCTGACATAGTAATGGTCGATCTCCCCGAGGATCTCTGCCGCGAAGATAAAGGCGAAAATGATTGCCTGGAAAAACGGCGGGATCGTAAGGTCCAGCGCGTCCTCAAGAAATGCCGGCACAAGAAACAGCAGCAGGACGAGGATGCATGTCGCGGCGCTCTCATAGTTGTGCGTCACAAGGGTGCGGATGAGCGTGAGCACCACCATAACGCGCAGTACGATATAGAAAGCAAAAGTTCTTTTGTTTTCGCGGTAGCTGTTTTTCAGTTTTCTTAAATATCTTCCTAATTTCAATTCTTAATGCCCTCCCGGTTTTGCATGCCTGAAAACACGTGCTTCCCGGCAAGATTTCATCCCTGTTCCCGGAACGGATTACAATTCCGGTTACCGGCTGTGGTACAGACTGCGTTACCGGCTGCGGTCCCGGCTCTATTGTCTCTCAAAAATCAGGTCGACGCCGATGACTTTTGTCTTGATATTGTCGCCGTCATCCGTGAATGTCAGCTTTGTATCACCCTTTGTCTTGAAACCGTTCCCGGTCAGTTCCCAGGTGATGTTACTGGTCCCGTCCTCGTCGACGAAAGAGCCGGTTCCGTCCCCGTTCAGGGTCAGGATCCATGACTGCTCCAGATTTTCTGACGCGTCCTGCAGCGACATCGTCATACACTTCCACGTCCCGACATACTTGCTGTCGGAAAGATCGACATTACTTTTCTTCCCGCAGGACGCAAGCAGAAGCATAGACAGAATCGCGAAAAGGATCATAGTTGTAGAAACAGCTTTTTTCATTCCGGAAATCTCCTTTTTTAAAGTAAATCGCCATGCCGGGGCTTCCCGGCTCCACCAGGGAGT
>JAUNJS010000080.1 GCA_030533125.1 Eubacteriales bacterium
AGCGCATGCAGTCACCGGACGGCGTACAATCATTATGAATTGCGGCGCGCTTATGTCACCCTGCTTAACAGGCAAAAGCAAACCGGGGCATTTGCTTGCCCCGGTTATGATTCAGTGAAAAGCAGGATCAGGAGGAGGCAGTTGAGGGAGTCATATTCGCAGTTCATGAGCATCTTGAGGTCGTTGCGGCTGACGCCCCTGTCCCCTTTTTTCACGGAAACAGTTCCTGCAGAGAATAGAGCCTGCGCGAATACAGACTCCCGGCCCGGTCATCAAAGATCAGCTCGTCCCCGAGAATGTCGCACAGACCGGGCAGTTCTGCGAGGATCTCGAAACTGTCGTTGACCAGAAGACCATAGCGTTTTCTCTCGACCGTCGTAAAATATTCCATAATAAGGAAGCCGTTGACCTCTGTGACATAGGCCAGATTCGCGTCGACATTGAACTCACCGCGCTTTTCTCCGGTTTTCAGGTCAAAGATTTCGGTCGGTTTCTGCGGCATGGAAACAAGCCGGTATTTTCCCGTGACAAATGCCTCGCGCAGAGACCGGTCGGGGGGGCGCACGTGTGACACAGACAACAGGGAGCCGTCCGCCGCGCTGTAACAGCGGACAGTGCCGTCGAACCAGGTCACTTCCAGCCGTGAACTGCCGCCCTCCCTGACGAACTGTTCGTCATAGACAGAAGCGGCATCCGGAAGGGAGAACTCGCAGAGGGTTTCCCCGCTGTTCGTAGAGCAGATCTGAAACCCGGCGGAATGGTATAGCATGACCGTCTTTCTGTCGGCGCTCAGTCTCGCTTCGATATGCGGACAGGACGGATCATAGGAAAACAGAAGGGGATCCGTCTCCGGAACGCCTCCGGTCTCCCCGAAGCTCCCGGCCCGCCGCCGCAGGAGCCGCACAGTGCCCGTATTCATACCGCCCAGCATCGCGGTGTCCTCCGAAAGGCCTGTAAAATCGAAATCGAAGGCGCTGACACTGCTGATTTCTGATTGTATTCCCGTCTCCGAATAATAAAAGAAGAACCGGCGCGTCCGCGTCGCGACGAGATAATCCCCCCCGCACCGGCAGAAAGCATAGACCGGGGCAGTTGTTTCCAGGATCACCTCGCGCCCCGCGGAAGCCGCGCTGTCTGCAGGAAGATCTCCTTCAGGATTTTCTTCTTCAACTACAATCTCCATGATCTCGTTTCCGGCTGCAAGAAAGACCCCGTCCTCATCCGCCTGCAGCGGCATTCTTTCGGCTTCGTCAAAAGATTCCACACATGCCCCTGTCTTCGAATCCCATAAACAGAAGCGGGATTCTCCGCCTCCGTCCATGGCGCAGGCGAAATACCGTCCGGAAAACCCTCCGGAAAAATGGGTGAACGCAGTGCTTCCGGACAGTTCGCGCCGCGTGTCGTTTTTCAGGTCAAAAAGGGAGAGGCTCCCGTCCGAAAAGCCCGCGGCGAGCATGGTTCCGTCTGCATTGAGGGCCAGCAGGCAGTCCTTCGGGTCGCCCATGACAGCCCTGAAAGGGACGCGCAGGTGTTTTTTTTCAAAAGAAATCGTTTTCAGGACGGTGCCGTCAGCCGCATCAATGACATACGCTTTCGCGTCCTCCCCGTATACGGCAGCGAGCCGTCTGCCGTCCGCGGAGACGGCCAGAACAGGCACTTTCCCGGTATTGTCCGCAGTATTATCCCCGTCCACGGAGTCCCCTGCGGCAGCCGCTGCCCCGGTGCTCTCTCCGCCCGCGGAGTCTGCCGCTGCAGACATCGCCGCCCCTTTCGTCATCGGACCGGGGATCTCCCAGAGCGGTGCCCCCTCTGCGGCGTCAAAGGCGCGGAGGGAGTCGGGCGCCGTGTATACAATCCTGTCCTCATCCAGGAACACTGCCTCCGCCAGGGCAGTCCGCGCGGTCTGCAGGGAGTAGAGTTCTTTCCCATCGGATACGTCATAGACCAGCAGATTCCATGCGCAGATCGCGCAGATGCGGGATCCGTCCGGGGACAGGGAGAGCTTCACGGGCTGTGCGGGCAGTTCCAGCAGGGAATCCGTCCGGTACCCATAGGAAAAATCATAGACGCCCAGCGCGTCCGTCAGCGCTTTCTGCGCCTGCGCGGCATAGGGGCCGCCTTCCCTGGAATCCAGAGAGGCCGGAATCCTCCGCGCGGTTTCCGCAGCCGGGACATCCTCCGGGGATACGGTACTTTTTTCCGCAGCAGAAAGGAGATTGTCCCGGGACAGAAGGAGTTCCTCCGCTTCTTCCGGTTCCGCGTATTCCAGAAGCAGGGCAGCGGCGGCGGCGCGGACGGCTTCCTGGCGGTCACCCCGGGAGAGGGCTTTCTCCGACTGCCCGATGTACTCCACGGCAGCCCGGGAGGTCTGGGCCTCGACCATCTGCCGGTGCTTGCGGGTAATCTTCAAGCGCATGGCATAGTTGTAGGCGCCGAAACCGGCGATCAGGACAAACAGCACCGCGGCGGCAGCGGCGATCTGCCAGCGCCGCGCCCTGCGCTTTTCCCTGTCAAAACGTTCGTGGAAACGGACGCTCTGTTCCACGAGGTATTCTTCCAGAATCTCGTGGAGAATGCGGAATCTCCCCTGTTCGTCCCGCACGAGGAGGCCGAAGCGCTTCCAGAGCAGATCGAGCACGGCTGTGCCGAACCATTCATCCGCGTTCTTCGCGCCGGCGCGAAGTTCCGCGGAGTGACCGATCCATTCGGGATAGACTACAGTCATCGTCCTGCGGGGCAGTTCCCGGAAACAGGTTTCCACGACAGGCATAAGCTCCGCGGGTGAGAGCGGATGTCCCGCGGCACGCATACGGACGGAGATCTCGGGAAGCAGGTAGCGCACGGCGGCTTCCACACCCATGGAAGTTCCCGTGGAGGAACCCGCGCTCCCGGAGATGCCCGCTCCCGTGTATGCTGCCGCGGATACACCGGCTTCTGCCCCTGCGGAAGCGCCCGGGCGCCCGGTGTTTTCCGCGTCCGCGTCAACGGCTGTTTTTTCTGCCGCGGGAAAGCTTCCGGGGATGCCGCCGGCCTCTTTCACCAGGATCGCGTGAAAATACGCCCGCAGGAGTTCCTCCCGGCTCTGGAGCCGGAGCTGATTTCCTCCGTCCCGCACAGCCCGCACATACAGGGATAAAAGCAGCGGGAAACAGAGGAGATCCAACACCTCCATGTTTTCAGGGGGCAGGACCCCTTCTCCGGCCAGGATAGCGCGGACATCGGAGACTTCGAGCCTGCACAGACTGTATTTTTCAAAATCAGGTTCCCCGGGGTCGCTCCGGCTGGTCAGGAGAATCTGCACGCCGGATTTTTCTGCCAGCATGCGGATCTCTCCAAGAAGCGGCTTCGTGTCGCCGGAGGCCTCGTTCAGGCCGTCGAGCAGGAGCAGGACCGGGTGTGCCTCCAGCAGCCGCAGCAGCTCCCGCCGCGCACTCTCCATGGAGTCCGTGTGCGGCAGGAATCTCAGTCCTTCCAGAAGCCTGTCCTGCACATAGCATTTCCCGCCGCCCGTATAACCGGAAAGCGGAATATAAAAGACGGCGGGCTGCTCCGGCGCGTATTTCGCGGGCTGCCTGCAGGCGATCCGGCAGAGGGCGGTCGTCTTGCCCGTCCCGCCGCCGCCTAACAGCAGAGCGGGACGATCCGCCGGAAAAAGCGCTTCCTCGAGCTTTATACGGCTGCCGTCTTCCCTTTCGGCATACAGGGGATAGATCTTTTCATCGTCGCGGATGTACTGCAGACCTGTATTTTCCCGCATCATCCTGAAAAAGCGGGCGCGGCCGCTCTCCCACAGCGCCCAGTGGGTGATTCCCTTTCCGAGGATGCGGCTTTCCAGCTCCGCGAGGTCCGCCAGCATCCCGGGGACTGCGCGGTAGCGCCTCCCGGGAGAGGCGGAGAGCCCCTTCGCCAGAATCCTGCGAAGCTGCGAGAGGACCGGCGCGGGACAGTTTTCAAGAAGCGGCAGAGCGGACGGATCCGCCGGAGCGGCTCCCGTCAATTGCATCGGCGAAAGCTTTTTTCCCGCCAGGCAGTGCCAGAGGACCGCGGTCATGGAGAAAAGATCCGTCCAGGGTCCGATCTGCCCGCGGATCCCCATCCGCACCTCGGGCGCGGTATAGCCCTCTTTTCCGGTGAGCCGGATATTGTTGTGTACGATCTCGTCCACCGTATGGACACTGTTGAAGTCGATGAGCGTCACCCGCTCCTTTTCCCCCTCCCCGATCAGGAGAATGTTGTCCGGGCTGACATCCAGATGCAGATACCCCTCCTTATGGAATGCCCCAAGCACCTCCAGCGCCCCGCGCAGGATCCGCGCGATTCGCGCGGTCCGCAGGGCCCGGGAGTTCCACGCGCCCGACACAGTCCCGCTTCCGTGGAAATCCGCGGAGACGGCTCCGCTGCCGGCAGCCGCGCCCGGCGTATCCGGCGCGCCCCAGGCTGCGGGTTCTTCCTGCCGGCTCTCTATTTCCGCGAGAAGACTCCGCCCGCCGGAATATCCCAGCACACTGTAGAGGGTGTTATTGAGGGAGAAAGTATTGATATGAAGATCGATCTCGGACGGGATGCTCGCCGCCATCCGCAGGTGGACCTCATTGTCGCGCAAAAAAGCCGCCCTGCCGTATTCGAACAGCGCGCGGGATGATTCCTCCACGCAGATATCCATATTCCCGTGATCCCGCCGGTAAATCCCCCCCTGCGCGTCATAGGGAAAATATTCCCGGATCAGCACCCGGTGGGAGAGCGACGGGTTCGTATTGTCCGCATAGTGGGCGGTATACGCGAGCACGCTGGCGCCCCGGCCTGCGGGCGCGTCGATGACGCACTCCAGCCCGGGAAACCGCAGCCTGTCATTCTTTTTTAAGTCCGTCCGCCTGTCCATTTCCCGTCTGTCTCCTGTCCAGGCCCTGTTCCGGTCCCGCCCTGCTCCCGGTTCTCTCCCGGAACGGAAAGAGCCGCGCTATGTCGCGCTGACTTCCGGTCTGTATTCCTTCGCGTCCTCGAACATTCTGTAAAAAAGATTTTTCATCCTTTCGTCCATCTCCAGAATGTCCCCCGCGCACATGCAGTACAAAATAATCCAATCAAACGGATTGCGGGGGTCCAGCTCCCCGAACCCGCAGAGCGACAGCATATAGTCCATGCTGTCTTTTCTTTCCAGAAAATCCTCCCGGTCCGCCTCGCTGAACATTCTGCCCGGCGCGGTTTCGCCCGTGTATTCCGGAATGTACTCTTCCTCGTCCTCATGGAAGGCGGAGCCGGCTGATTCCGTTCCGCCGGTGTTCTGCCCCGGGTTCATGCCCGGGTTTCTTTTCCTGATGGTCTTTCTCCTCCGGGGCTTCTGGCTGATATTCAGATACTTATCCAGGGCGGACAGATCTCCTTCTTCGAAATCCCCGCTCTCGGCCGTCCCCGTAACCAGGAACAGAAGGATCAGGATTTTTCTTGTCACTTTTATCCTGCGCGACCGCATTTTGGAAATTTCCGGAGCGGAGGGCCAAGCACTGCAGACAGCTTTCTGGATCTCCGAGAGAACATACTGCTTTTCCTTCGGAATGATCCCCCGGCCTGCAAGCTTCTGTGTCTGTAAAGAAATATCCCGGGCCTCCCGGACGGTATTTTCAAACAGGTACTTCTTAAGGACACTGCGCACCGTGTACACCCTGTCTTCGTCGTTCCAGGGTTCTTCCATCTCTTCCGGTCTCCCGGGACCGGGTTTTATTCTGCCCTTCCCCGGACTGTCCGCCCCTCCCTTAACCGCGTTTCCGTCTCCCGCCTTTTCCTTTCTCTTTCTCGCCCTGCTTTCGGCCTGCTTCTGCATCTGCCTCTCTTTTTCCTTTTTCGCGATCGCGGTCTCGTCCACCGTCTCCTCCGTATTGCCTTCCAGCAGGATCCGCATCATCGCGTCAAACATGACATAAGCCATATTGTGCATCGAGCCGATCTTGTCCTGTTCGTTGAGAAGAAACTCTCTCAGCTCCTCCTCGGACTTCAGCTTCTCGACCTTCGGCCTGAGAAAGACTGTAAAATCAGACAGATGCAGGTCTTCTTTCGCCTTGTCCCCTGTGTTTTTCAGATACGTGCTCATTCTGACGGAAAGATTGTTCGCATCCTCATAAGACAGTTTATTCCGCAGCGCGTAGATGTACACGATTTCTTTCTCGCTCCTGTAGTGGAGCCCGTCGCCGGCCGTAAGCGTCACGAAACGGTCCGCCTCTTCCGAATCAAGCCCCAGGATAAACGCCAGCTCGATCGCGTTCTCTTTCAGGATAAAATAGTGCTCCGTGCTGTTCCAGCTCTGCACCGTCCTCCGCACGTTGTCCCGGGTCTTCTCCGGATGATTTCTGCAGATCCCGTCGACCAGAAAATCCTCGAGCGCCTTCCCGCTTCTTTTCTTTCCAAACTTCTCGATCCTGCTCCAGATGCTCCTTACCGGCAGTTCCTCCTCCAGGAAGCGGATCGCCTCCTCAACCGTGGTCATTTCATCCGTCGCCCTGTCATAAGCGGCCTGCGAAAGCAGTGTCATCTCTGTATCTTTCATCTGTACAACCGGTTCCTCCTTGATCCGTTCCGGAAATGTGTAAAGATGACCGCACAAATAAATGCGTCAACCGGCGCAGGATTTTTCTTCGAGACTGCAGGGCGGGATGAAGGCGCATAGCGGGCTATGTTGCTGAATCCCGCCCTGTGGGACCGGAGAAAAAAGCACACCGGATGGAGCATTTAGTTGCGTGGCTATCCCGGGGATCCGTCATCTGTCGCGGGCCCACAGTGTCTCCGTTCCCCAGAGCGCCACATTCATCTGTCTGGCGCGCTCCACGAATGATGCCCTGTTCTTTTGTCGATAGTCCGAGGAGACTGCCAGCACTCCTTTCGACTGGAAATGATCCGACACTGCCCTGATTTCATATACCCACTGCATATTATCGCTGTCAGAAGTCTTGCACGAAACCATCAGGGCATCCATCCCGCGCAGGGCAATAATATCAATCTCGTTTTTTATCGACTGTTCCTGCCCGATGAGCGTCCGCCTGATCACTTCTCCCCTGGCCTTCACATATCCGTTGTATCCGAAGACTTTGTTCCGCTCCAGTTCTTCCAGCAGCTGCTGTTCCTGCGGAACATCCTCCGCGTCCCAGGCAATCTTTACGCCGGTCTCGACATCATCGTATTTTCCGGATTCGCGCATCAGGTAATACACAATCAGTTCGAAGATCAGGCCCTGCGTTTTGAAAAGACGCATGGTGGCTTCGTCCCGGAAAGCAAAAGAAACCGTATCGTTTTCTTCGTCGATCAGCAGATTTTCAATATATCCTTTTTTCGAAAGATCCCGCAGAAAACTCAGTTTTACTTTTCTGTGCGCTTCTCCTTCGCCTTCCGACATGACCGGTGCCTGCCGGACGAGGCGGTTCGAAATCTTCAGCCCGCCGCTCATCGGAATAAACTTCAGCGACCTGTAACAGGTCTCTTCCGTCATATTCTCCTGTTCGAACTCCCTCAGCAGTGTTTCCAGTTCGGGATTCACATATGCAAAGCTGACCGCAGCCTCATCCCCGTCAGTACGGTTCTCATAATCCCGGATAATGTGATATGTCTGCAGCCGGTCCAGTACATTCCCGATCAGGGAATTGCGAAAAACAGTTTCGGAGAAGGTTCCTCTGTAATGCAGCTCGTCCTCTTCCGGGCTGTCCTTTATCCCGTCCCCGTAATTGATGTCTTTCGCTGACTGCGAAAAGAAATGCGTCACCACTGCCCACGTATTGAAGCTGCCCTGCTTTTTTCCGTCTTCTCTGATATATCTTGTCGGTTCACAGTACTTCCTGAATAATGCCATGAGGGACTCATACTCTTTGCAGTCATAAAGCCCGGCATATTCGTTTTCAATTCTTCCTCCCATTAACCGGATATATTCCGACAGCGAGAAATTCATGCCTTCCAGCCCGACGCCGATATTCTTGTCAGCCGAAAAGGAGACGATCCCCCTGTTCTGCAGATACTGTACAGCGTTGATATTTCCGGGGTATTTTTCGATCAGCCTTCCGACCGCGAGCGCGGCATCATATCCCCGGTTCGGCACGCAGTTGAGGATAATGTCATGGTGCCCGTATTCTCCGATCAGTTTTTCCAGACATTCGAAGATCGTGTCCGGATCCATGGACGGCAATGTTATAAAGCCCGGCACTGTATTGCCTCCGCGGCTTTCGAAGTAATTCTCGATGGCTTTCCGGTATTTTTTGCTGCTGACGGCTTTCCCGACAAATACGGCGTTCTGCGCGCAGAACAGGGTCGGAACAATGACATCGTATGTAGATGTGGACATCCCGTCGCTCAGGGTAATCACCGTCCTGTATTTTTTTCCATACCAGAGCGCGAACGGCAGCATTTCCACAAGCTGCCCGTCCACGCCGAAGAAGTCTGTCCTGGAATTTCTGATCTTCACCGGCGCGAGGATCCGGTCCGCCTCGAGAAGCCTTCCCGTCTCCTCTTCGGAAACATCTTTATCAGAGACAGCGGCCGCGTACGCCAGGGCTTCCTCAAAGGTTTTCCGATATAGTACCAGAGAATTGTCTTCGTCGTTGATCAGTTTTAAGGCAGCTCTTCTCAGATTTGAATACGCGGTACCGCCGCCTTCGATGAGTCGCAGAACCGCCTCAATATCAATCCGGCGGGAAAGCCTCTCTGTCAGCTGATGCGCTCTCAGACTGGCCCTGTCGAGCTCGGACGGGTCGTCTGCCGGGCAGTTCCTTTTCAGCCACAGATTATACTGACGGTCAAAATCCTTCGTCAAAGAAGCTTTCTCTCCGCAGTCGCACAGGCACAGATGCAGAAGCCGCTTTTTGTCCTGATGCGTCGTCCCGTCCCGGTACAGCAGCGTTTCCTCTTCCTGCGGTGTCGGCGCCCGGAAGCCGCGCGTCACTGTATACGCGTTCCACCGGCGATGTTCCAGCGCGGTCAGCCTCCAGTAGAGCCTGCTCTTTTTGCGGATCGCCTCTTTTAAAGTATCCAGGGGATCTTGATCCGGATCCGCCTCCCTGCACATCGCCAGCTTTACCGGAATGTGCACGGCGGACGCAAAGGAAGAATCCGCCGCGTATTCCGCGCCGATGAAATTTGCCGCGACACTGATATCCCCTGCTTCAAAATCCTGCGGGGAATTCACAAATTCCGAAATCCGGCTTGCTTCAAACTGCGCGTCCGCTTCTTTTTTGTTTACGCGCTGGTTATATTTCATGCTGTAGCTGAAATGAATATTGCGGGCAATGCGGTCGAGTTCCGGGCCGGTGACGGACTCGTTTCCGAAGAAATGGACGTCGATCCCGCCGGACCTGCCTTCTTGGACCAGTATTTCCTGCTCCTCTGTACTGATCCTGTCCGAGAATTCATTAAAAATACTGACAAGTACTCTCTGTTTCCGGTCCGCGGTGGCAGCCCGTGCTTTCGATATCTGCGCAATCAGCTCCGAGGCGGCCAGCCAGTTATGTTCCGCGTCCCCGAGAGAGAGAATGACATAGTTATATCTGTTCGCGGCAAAATCAAGCGGCGCAAAACCTGCTGTGCCTGCCTCGTCCTCAACATCAAGATCGATAAATCTCAGATCGGCATAATGCTTCTGTTCCGCGTACAGTCTGAGCGCAGGCATACTGGCTCCGTCTTTCGTCGACAGGACCTGCTCCTTATATGCCGACGCGTTCCGGGACGCCACTGTAATCGTCAGGTCCGTATCCAGCGCCTGGCCGGCCCAGAATGCCGCCTTGAATGCCTCATTACCGATCCACCCGGTCCCGAGAATCAGAACATTGCTCTGTTTCCTGTTTCCCCGGGCCTCCGCATACTCGCAGATCGGCTTTTCATACAGCAGATCATACATCCTCAACCGGTATTCCCCTGTCTTTGCCATTTGTCATTCCCCTTGCTGCAATGGATTCTTTGAACGGGAAAGGCTTGTGTACTTCCCGCGCTGAAACAGATCTGACAATATTGTAAAGTATCCGCCTCGACTACGTCCAGATATTCCGGAATATAATCTTCCCGGCTTCCTTTCCCCTCCTTCCTATTCGTCTGTTTTCCTTCCATGAGGCATGAAGGTGTTTCCAACCTCCTGCCGGGACAAAGACACCCTCCCGTCAGTTGGTTTTCCGGGAGACATGAAGGTGTATCCAGACTCTTCTTATCCATGTAAAATGGCAGGGAGTAGTTTTTACTCCCAAACGAAAAGCACCCCGGCCGCTTCGGCTGCGGCCAGAGTACTTTAACAATTCACATAAGAATTGGGGATTGTTCATTCAGATGGTCTTATCCTTACCCTTCCCATTACACTCTGTTTCAGCCGTTTTTTCATTGCCCGGCGTTTTCCTTCGACAATCGAGAACTTCGACACAGCCGGGAACGATGTAGATATCCGCCGGACAAATTCCTTCTCGACCTTCTCAAGCTGCGACCCGCAGAGTGGCAGAACATTTT
>JAUNJS010000391.1 GCA_030533125.1 Eubacteriales bacterium
GTTTTGGAATACGCCTTTCAGTGATGAGTTCTTTCTGGACGGGTCTTTTTATTTCTCGAGTGATGATAAAAAACTGTTTTAAAAAGAATATTATAAAGTAACCAATGAAGAAAGCTTTGATAGTGTATATAGAATGTATATAGAAACGGAAACTCGAGCGAAGCCACAGATTCGGATCAAAAGAATAATACAATAAACAGGAGATTATTAAAATGAATGAACAGTGGAAGGCCGGAGAAATCATTGAGCTGGGTCATTATCCTCAGAGCGGGGCCGGGACGCATGAACCGATCGAATGGAAAATACTGAAGGTTGATGGGGAGAGGGCATTTGTCACCAGTGTTTACGCATTGGATGCCCAGCCTTATCATGCCGGAGCTGGGCAGGGCACCAGCGAAAATCCGACGAAGAATAATTCCGGTACAGGGACTACAGGAACGCTTGCAGATCTTATTCCATCCGGATTTCAGGAAGTTACGTGGGAGGGATCCACGCTTCGGGCATGGTTGAATGGATATTTTCAGAATACTGCTTTCTCTACAGACGAGAAGGCCTGCCTGATGGATGTAGATGAACTTATGGATAAAGTCTCCCTGCTGGCATGTGATGATAATATAAACGATGCGGAGATGTTCCCTTCAGATGCTTCCACCGGATGCAGGGCAACCCCGTATGCTGCCGGCCTGTATGCGGATGACATAGAAAAAGACCGTCAGGCAAGTGCCAAAAAACCATTGCTTCCCCGTGCTTCATATTGGCTGAAAAACAAGGGGATCGTCATTCACGGAACCCCCATGGAAGGTGTGCTTGGCGTCAGCTGCGGCCGTTTTAACCTGGTAGACAGGCTTGCCGTCCGCCCGGTGCTTATGGTGAACCTGACCAGCTATGAGACTTTGCTTCAGGGTAGAGGGCAGAAAGGATCCGTTTTGGGCCGTCTGTTCAAACCGAAGAAGGCGATTGCACATCGCTTTGAAGAAGAAGAGAAAATCTCTGTTAAAGTAAAGAAGGACGGCTCCATGATCATATTGGAGTGTGACGAACTGGATATTCATATTACGATGAAAAATCCCGGAGAACAGGCTTCACAGGCGCTTGCGATTAATTTGCTTAAAGCTATTGAAGGTGATGCGGAAACCCAGTATGCTTTCGGCGAATTATGCTGGAGCCATTGTCAGAACTATCATGAAGCTGTCAGATGGTTCCGTTATGCCGCTAATCAGGGACATCCGATTGCTCAGGTGAATCTTGCTGAAGCCTGTTTTGACGGGAAAGGTGTCGAACAGGACTTGCAGGCGGCTTTCCATTATACCCTGGAGTCGGCGAAGAACGGTTTTCCTCAGGGTATGTTTAATGCCGGAAAATGCTATGAAAATGGATGGGGCATAGAACGTAACCTGGATGAAGCGATTAAATGGTACGACAAAGCGGCGGAAGAAGGAATCGCTGAAGCGGCAGCATTGCGGGACGCATTGCTGTAAATATCAAATAACACCCGAATTCGTCAGGGCGTATTACCCTTTTTCGCACTCCTCTTCTGGCCCCATAATTCAAATAGGAATCCGGGAGTACCTTAATATCAATATCATTTAACCAGCGTTGTAGGCTCCATGGAGGCTGCTGTGCAAGTTTATGAAGGTAAACAACTATGTTAATCAAAGTACTCATTTTATTTTTCATCCTGGGGGCTTGTGTAATCGGGATTTCGCTCATTATCCGTCGTTCCGGGGCATTGATTCGTCGGGGTCTTTGTGTGCAGAAGGATTCTCTGAAAGCGCCGGAGCATCCCGGTGCTGTAAATGAGAAACCGGCGGGATCAGGTCATGTGCGGCCCTCAAATCCCTCAAATCCGGTTCCTGTATCCGAACCTGTAAACCCGCCTGGAGGGTCGGCTCAGGCAGCTGTAAAGAAGGATGTGATTGATAGAAAAAAGGCAATGGAATTGACAGGCAGTGTCGTTATTCCGGACTCCATGAACGTGATCCGTTTCTGGCTGTTCAGAGGTAATGTCGCGATTACTTCCGTAATCATTCCCGGGAGTATCAAAAGAATTGAGGATGAAGCATTTTGGGGATGTAAAAATCTGGAAAACATAATTTTGAATGAAGGGATCGAAGAGATTGGTTCAAACGTATTCACAGGATGCTGCAAATTACGTAAAGTTGTATATCCGGACAGTGTTAAGATATATCAGGGCAGGACATTCAACGGCACTAATCTGGAAGCACCGGTATTGAATGTTTCCGGAACGATCCTGATTTTCTGCCCGGGAACTGTCTCGGGAAAGGAATGGACTGTTCCGGATACCGTAAAAAGTATTTCCCGGCTGGCATTCATTGAAAATCAGGAACTTGAATTGCTCCATCTTCCGGAAGGACTGGAAAGAATTGAAGAGCGGGCATTTATCGAGTGCGGGATACGGGAGATTACAATACCGAATTCTGTGCGGGAGATTGGAGAAGAAGCATTCCGGAGTTGTAAACAGCTGGAAAAAGTCACTTTTCTAAATCCTGAGACGAGGATCGGGTTCGGAGCCTTTGCGGATCTTAAGAATCTGAAGGTGATTAATTGTGCGGCTTTGAATGATTCAGATAAGCATTTCCACATGTTCGGACAGCCGTTCCTGATTCAGCATCTTGAAGATCCTGCAAATTTGAATCACAGAGAGGATCCTGCATTTGCCCGTCTGACAGCAGGATGTAATACGGGGGATGCCGGTGCAATGTATTCCTTTGCCGAATGGTTCGAGAAGTGGTCACATAAGCCGGGGGCCTCCCCGTTTTATATCCGCGCGGCGAATTATTGGAGATATCGAGCCTATTGTAAGGGAGACCGGAAGGCAGCGGAGTGGTTTGACCTTTTTTTCAGAGAACACCCGGGAGAACATCTTGAGTCCGTCCTGTTTGAATACAGCAATCACAGAAAGGGCTGCTACAGCCATTCAGTTCCCGGAAGGATAATGAACGATCTAGGTTATGCGTTCTTCGACCCGGGAAGGGACTACGAAATCGAACAGTATGAAGGAAAAGACCTTGTTACAGTAAGTGCTTTTGAATATTATGAGTCTCCGGATGAGGATGGCTTCGGAGCGGAATATAACTATGCCTGGTGGTTCCTTGATGAAAATATGCAGCCTATCCCCGGATTAAAACGAGTCATTGCGACAGTGGGAGAGAGGAATCAGTCATTCTTTACGGATGTCAGAGATCAGGCGATCCAGATATTAAAACAGAGGAAAAGCATCCATGCAAGCGCGTCACATGCCTCTTCTTATACAAAAGGGTCCTGATCCGGTATATCTTTCATGTGGAAACAAAAAGCTAATCACCGTGATCCGGGATGGTAAAGTATAACCATCATAAAAAACACTGCTTTTATGGACAATTCCTGCAG
>JAUNJS010000392.1 GCA_030533125.1 Eubacteriales bacterium
ATACCGTACGATTTATTGACGGCATGCTCAAAAGCGGTCCTATAGAGGAACAGTTTATTTGTTGCATAATTAAATTACCAAAAGTTGCAGATAAAAATGGAGAAAGTTGCATCTCCATTTTGTAGAAAAATGCAGAGTAGATCTGAGACCTAATGGTCATGCCGCACCATGTAAATGGCAGCGGTTGTCCCAGATACCAAAGGATCCATTGCAGACATTCACCAATACCGTTATCCTTATTCAGTCTGACAGGACAATTACGAATAAGGAGGAAAGGAGAATGCTAGCAATGGATCAGATACATCGTATCAGACAGCTCTATTATGGGCAAGGGCTGAACAACATATCTGAGATCTCCAGACGCACTGGTCTGGACTGGAAAACAGTCAGTAAATATGTTGACATGACTGATTTCAACGAACCGGATCCCATGCCTGCGGAACAGAACTTCTGTCCGAAACTGGATCCCTTCAAACCGCTCATTGACAGCTGGCTGGCGGAAGACAAAAAAGCCCCGCGGAAACAGCGCCACACAGCAAAAAGAGTCTTCAAGAGGCTCAGGAAGGAGGCCGACGGCTTCAACTGCTCCTACCGGCTCGTAGCCGAGTATGTCAAAAAGAAGAAACTTGAGTTGAACCTTAAACGAAAAGAAGGCTTCATCCCCCTGAACCACAGCCCGGGAGAAGCGCAGGGCGACTTCGGTGCTGCGGATTTCTATGAGAACAGCATGCGCCATTCGGGTAAATACTTTGTCCTGGATTTCCCCTACAGCAACGGCGGGTTCCTCCAGCTCCACTATGGTGAGAACATGGAGTGCCTGCTGGAATCCATGAAAGCGATCTTCGAGCACATCGGGGGTGTCCCGACGGAGATCTGGTTCGACAATACCCGGACGATCGTCACAAAGATCATCCGCGGCGGGGGCCGGGAGGTCACGGAACGCTTCACAAGGTTCCAGGAGCACTACGGTTTCAGGCCTGTCTTCTGTAATCCCGATGCGGGGAACGAGAAGGGCGGCGCGGAGACAAAGGTAGGGTACGGGCGTCGGAACCTGATGGTCCCGTTACCCAGGTTCCTCTCCCTCGCGCAGTACAACAAACAGCTGCTCATGGACTGTGATGCCGATCTGGAGCGTGAACACTACCGCTTCAAGCCGGAAACAATAGAGGAACGCTTCCGTGCTGACCGCAAAGCCCTGCTCAGCCTTCCTGAAAAGCCGTTCGACACCGCGGGATACCTGAAAGCCCATACGAACAACTGGGGCAAGTTCACCCTGGATGAAGGGAAGTACACTTACTCTGCGTCCCCCGGCCATGCCGACAGTGATGTCTGGGTGAAGCTCACGGCCGAGCATGTGACAGTGATGAGCCTCGATCAGGAGCCGATCGTTACGCACCGCAGGCTTTACGGGGACGAGGAGACCGAAAGCATGGAATGGCTCCCATATCTGAAATACATCGCAAGAAAACCGCGGTCCCTGCGCAACAGCGGGATCTACGGAATGATGCCGGCAGACATGCGGGAATACCTTGACAAATGCGAGAACAGTGACCGTGGCAGGATCCTGAAGACCCTTTCAGAGCTCACCGAACGCACGGGGTTCGACAGCGCCCTGCAGACCGTTGGCCAGGCGATCGCCTACCAGGCAATGGACCCGGACAGCCTTAAGAACCTTTACCGGCGCCTGTTCGCGGATGTACCGCCCCTCCCGCCCCTTAAAGGGCAGGACGGCATACCGGCCCTTGACCAGATGCCTTCCGGGCTGTCAGACTATGACGCCCTCCTCGGAAGGGGGTGCTGCCCATGAGCGCTTTATATCAGGAAGAGATCGCCGGCTGCTGCAGGCAGCTGAGACTGTCATCGATCCTGGCAGAGTATGCCATGACAACGGAGTGCGATACGAACCAGGAATACCTTTATCAGGTGCTGAGCAGGACGATCGCCTACCGCAGGGACTGCAGGATCGGCAAACTGATCGGTTCCGCCGGCTTCCCGAAGCCCTATGATTTCTCACAGTTCCGCGCGGACGAGGTCGAGTTCCAGACCGGATGCTCCCTGGAGAGCCTGAAATCACTGGAATTCATGCATCAGGGGCGCAACATCATCATGTACGGCGGTACTGGGACCGGGAAGACCATGCTGTCCATATGCATCGGCATCCGCCTGTGCGAATCCGGGATCCCGGTAAGGTTCTTCCGTACAGCGGCGCTGATCAACCGGCTCTCTGAACAGAAGACCGCCGGCACGCTGAGCCATTTCCTTAAAAAACTGAATAAGACCGAGGTCATCATCCTCGACGAGTTCGGGTACGTCCCGTACGACCGCACAGGGTCGCAGCTCCTGTTCGACTACCTCTCTGAGATACACGAGAAAAAGCTGGTGATCCTGAACACGAACCTGGAATTCTCCCGCTGGGTCAATGTGCTCTACGATGAGCAGATGACGTCAGCCCTGATCGGCAGGCTCACGCACCACTGCCACCTGATCCTGTTCCCCGGAGGGAACAACCGGCTGAGGGAATCCAGCCTGAACGAAACGTACCACGAGATTGCCGCAAAGAACCGTAAGGAGGAATGACCATGGCAAGACGATACGATTTTAACTATGAAGCGTTCCCTGCCGGCCCGGGACACTGCCGGTACACGGAAGAAGAGCTCCGTGACATCAGGGCCAGGGAACTGGACGATTATGAATCCAGGGTGCCAATGACACCGGCAGAAAAACGCGCGCTCCGCAAGTGGGTGGCTTCCGGGCACAGTGCCGCCGAGAGCCCGGGCTCGAAGTACATCTGTGACATCGGAATGGATTTCCTGGATGTATACCGTGCGGACCACGAAATCGCGGCAGCGATTCGCGGGATGACCAGGGCGGAAAAAACAGCCTATATCAAGGAATACACGGGATATGTGGATCCAACGCCGGAAGAACTCGAACGGATGGATGCCATCAGGAACACACCTGCCTATGTGCAGAAAAAGTACGAAAAGCTGGTCCGCCAGGTGTTCCTGCTGTGGGATTTCCTTGCTGAGGAAGGCCTCTGGCACGAGGCCAAAGAGTACCTTGAAGACCACAAAGATGACGAGATACCGATAGATTTCTCATTTGTGCTCGAATAATACTGCTCCCGCGTCTCCGGCGTTATGGGGAGGCCGGGCGCGGGAAAGGCACCACTTAAGCCTTGCCTTTCCAAAGAGCAGTCCTACCGGATTCCTTGTACCATAGGAATCCGGTTACGGGAGTCCCCAGTAACTATCAACAGTGAATGCTGCATGTTTCAGAAGGCAAAACTCTCCGATCTGAAAGTGCCTGCAACTTTCTCCATTTTGGAGATGCAACATTCTCCATTTTTGTCTGCAACTTTTTCCAAAAGCTGCTTGCAAAAAACA
>JAUNJS010000393.1 GCA_030533125.1 Eubacteriales bacterium
CCGCCTGCTTCATCCCCATGCCTGTGTGCCACAGACTGCGTATGATTAAAGCTCCGCGTGCTGTCATCTACGGGTATAGCCCGGTTCAGGTCCAGTTCGACCCGGTTATACCCGGTTGTGGCTATATATGCTTTTTTATCGTATGCAAGCAGCAGATTCGTCAGCACATATTGCCGGAAAGAATCCGGTAAATGTCCTCTTCCAGGACGTCAAAAAGCCTGCCGGAATCACGGATGATCAGACGTACATCGGAACCTGCCGCGATTATTGTACATTCAGCCAGAAGATCCTTTTTCAGGGGGTTTTTTTCAACTACAAGCATAAGATGGTCTTCGATAAATATAACGGCAGGCATTCTGACTTTTGCCGGCACGGGCAGAGTACTGAAGATTTCATCCGCCGTACGCGCCATTTCCGCACACGTCTCCGGGCTGATAATGAAATCAAATATATAGATGTTTTGATCCTTATCAGGCTGTAGCAAAAACGGGAACTGCTCCTTTGAATAGCGCATATAGACAGTCTGCGCACAGACTATCAGGGCCAGAAGCGGCGCAGGAGCAAGGCCGATCCATATCCCAAGCTCGGATTTTATCAAAACGCACAACAGGACTACCAGCACCAGAGGACTGATCAGATTCCTGAACAATCCAATGAAAAAGGCCAGGAACTGTCTGTCCATCAGATAGTAGTAGATAAAAAGCAGTACAAGGATCGCGTGGATCACCAGAGTTGTGCTGACGATGCGAAGACCGACGATCCTCTCAGAGAGCAGGGGCTCTTCGCTGATGCCGGTCAAGCTATTTTACCACAAGCCATAAAGGACTACCACAAAAAGATGAAGCACCGGCATCCATCCTCTTATTTTCGTAACTGTACAGACCCAATGTCATTTACTTAGATGAGAACAAGGGTGATGGCTCCACAAATATCCATTAACTTAGGAAGGCGATATTCTTCCGGGTCAGACCTATTCACAAAATGTGACAGTTATCTGGTTTTTCCAAGCATAAGTGCCACCCAGTATACTGTAATCATGGGAAGAAAAGGGTACAGCAAACAGATGAAGGCATTTTTTAATGGAATAAATGCCTTCATCTGTTGATTGGTGGTATTATGATATTGGATGTTGGATGCGTGTGTTTCTTTTTACCTTAGCGGCGGTAGCAGAAACTCATTGGAAGTTTAAACCTGTGCTGGCGGGCAAAGGTTCTTCCGGGCCTGATCGGTTCAATATTTTGAGCTATCAGGCTCTCCACATCCATTTTTGTTGTCTTCACATGGATCCGGAGGTAATCACGGCATATTTTAAACGCTTCCGAGAAATTCACCTGATATACATCCTTGTCGTTTTCCCTTCCGAAAGCAGACTCTGCTCGACCGTCCGCGTCCTGAAGACACCAAAAACAGAAAGCAGCATCCGAAGGATCTACATCCCTTAGACAGTCTCGGAAATGCTCACCCGGCAGAAAACAGCACAGGATAAATTGAAAGAAATGCTTGGGAGCGAATACCACGATTACGGCCTTGTCATGGCGACAGATTTCGGCATGCCGGTCGGTATAGCCAGCATCCAGAAAAGGTTCAACCGGCTCATCCGGGAAAACGGCCTCCCCGAAGTTGTATTTCAAAGTCAGGCACACCAGCGTGACCTACAAGCTCAAGCTTAACGGCGGCGACATCAAATCCGTTCAGGGAGACTCCGGACACTCCCAGGTCAGCATGGTGACTGACGTTTACTCCCACATCATTGACGAGGACCGGAAAAGGAATGCAGAACTTTTCGAAGAAGCATTTTATGGAAAGAAGAACCTCAACCCCCAGATGGCAGACACGCCAATGGAAAAAACCGTGGCCGTACCCGAAGGCATCGATCCCGAGCTTCTTACAAAAGTCCTCAGTAATCCGGAGATGGCTGCTCTCCTCTCCGCTCTCGCGAAAAGCATGCAGGCATAGTTTGTCAAGATGATAAACGGGGAAAGGGCCAAAAGCTTCGTTACACTACGGTCGTCACAGAGCAGACACCCGCTGGATGTCGTGTGGTACTTGATACCGTGCGGTGCTGAACATCCAAAAGGCCTCTGGATGCACCATGTAACCTTCGGCTGTATTATTACGTTCTATATACTGACTAAGGAAATAAAAAACAGATCGAACAGGATATCCATCATAGTTTAACATCATGTTCCAAACAGCAGCAGATCCGCCGGAGTGCTTTTTATGTGATCACAGGACAGGGATCAATGCATCTTAAAACGAAAAGAAGAAATGACTGCAATGATTTCCGGATCAGGATCCTTGAAAGGTCAGTTGGAAGGTGTAACAAAAAAGTACGCCTTTCATCCGTACATACAGATACTGTTTATACTACGGGTAGAATGACAGAAGGCCTGAAACAGGGTATCCTATACCCAACGATAATAAAAAACTTTAGTCAAAAAAGGAAAAGGAACATAGATCCAGCGATAATCAGAAAAGGAAAGGAACACGGAAATGACTGCAAGGACCACAATGACTGTTTTACTGAGTTCAAACGATGTTTATTATCTGTCCCTTCTGCTCCTCAGCAGCAAGGTCAGTTTGTCGTGTGATAATACTCCGGTAAAACAGGACCATCGTGTCCTTCATCCCTGTCCCTCAGTCGGATAACAGTCTTTCCGATAAGAGCAGGTTATGATGATCAGCCGTCTGTATGGAGTATTTCCACGCAGGCGGTTTTTTATTTACGGGCCTGTGGTGTGAGTGATGAAGCCAATAGACTGTAAATCTATCACCCTCGGGGAAAACAACGCAGGTTCAAAGTCTTCGTTCCACTACGGTCCGCGCTGAACGCTCGTCCCCCGGACGAGCAGCGCCCTGCCCGGCCCACTATCTGCTCCCGTATCCCAACAGGAAGAGGAATCCGGCTCAAAACCGGAACAGTGAGAGTTCAACTCTCTCCGGGAGTATGCGCGATAAGGCCGAAGGCGCATGCCATGCTTGCATGAGCATGCATCTGAGGCCAACGGACAGTGAGAAGCGTAGCTTCGAACTGTTGCATGTCCCTGTAGCAGAATGGCATATGCGGCGGGCTGAGGCCCCGCGCCGGACTAACATCCGTTGTGAGTTCAAGTCTCACCAGGGATACTTATGCGGGAGTGGCGGAACGGCAGACGTACCTGTCTCAGTAACAGGTTTTTGAGGGTTCGAATCCCTCCTCCCGTACTTACACTTATACGTCCGGGTGCGAAACTGGGAAACGGGCATGACTAAGAATCATGTGCTCTTAATGAGCTTGCGGGTTCAAATCCCGCTCCGGACATTATGGCGTGGTGACACAATGGCAGTGAGCTGGCCTGGAAGACCAGTGGTTCCGTGTATTCGGATTGGGGGTTCGAGG
>JAUNJS010000394.1:0-238 GCA_030533125.1 Eubacteriales bacterium
CTTGTCTGTTTCTTTCTCTCCGGCGGCTGTTTGTGCTTTGTTTCCGCGGAGCGGATTTCCCGATGCCCGGCTTCGCCGCTGCCGCAGGGATCAATCCCCTTCATTGTCGCGGGTATCGATCCCCGAGACCGTGGACACCGCCGCAATCACGCCTGCCAGGACACCGATCAGCGCCATGATGCTGATGGCCGCGACTCCAATCACAACTCCAATATCCATGCTGTTTCCTCCTTATTAC
>JAUNJS010000394.1:248-3374 GCA_030533125.1 Eubacteriales bacterium
GGGCTTATTTTACAGGCTTATTACAGGCGTGTTCTTCCCGTGTTTCATCTGACCGGGGCACCGACGCCCCCTTTGATTTTTCTATTTTCCCATAAAAACCGGGAAAAAGCAACACATGGAACAGCGGACAAAACACATATCCGGCAGCTCCGGAAACCCGCGTTTCGCCGGGAAAGGCAATGCTGGGTACAGCGCTCGCAGCGGGCAGGTAGAGGGAAGGTAAAGGGAATCCGGCTTTTGAGGCCGGTCGGAAAAACTGTCCCTACCGGTCCGCTTTCGCGCCGACAAGCGCCTCGCGGTTTTTCTCCTCGTGCATGTGTTCCATGGCGAGTTCATCCGCAATGGTCACAGCGCAGGCGCCCGGCACGAAGTACTGGCGGTACCACACGAGGAAGGTGTAGACGTTCCAGATGTGGCGGCTGTAGTCCTCTTTGCCGGCCCGGTGGGCATCCAGCAGCTTCATCAGTTCGTCTGTATGGAAAAACTGTTCCGCCTCCCTGCTGCGGAAGGCTTCCTTAACGATGTTATAGTATTTGTCCTGGCGCAGCCAGATGCGGATGGGCACAGGGAAACCGAGTTTTTTCTTTTCCGCCGCAGCCGCGGGCAGATAGCGGTGGGCGGCTTCGCGGAAGGCTGTCTTGGTGTTGGTGTCGCTGATCTTTTCCGACAGCGGGATGTCCTTCGCGACCATGTAGACTCCGCGGTCCAGGAAGGGGACGCGGCTCTCGATCCCGTGGGCCATGCTCATTTTGTCCGCTTTGAGCAGGATGTCTCCCTGCAGCCAGAAATTCAGGTCGATGTACTGCATCTTTTCCGGATCGGAGAGGCCGCGAACCTTTTTGTAATACGGCGCGGTCAGGTTCTTCGGGGCGGAGTGGGGGAAGGTGTGGCGGAGCACTTTGCTGCGCTGCTTCACGGTAAAGACATTGGCGTTTCCGATAAACCGCTCTTCCACGGATTTTGATCCGCGCAGAATGAAGCCCTTTCCCTTGGGGTGTCCGGGGATCAAAGAGACCGCCGCAGCGGCGGCTCTGCGCACCCCGGCCGGGAGTTTCTGATAACCCTGCAGGGAAAAAGGCTCATGGTAGATCACGTAGCCCCCGAACAGCTCGTCCGAACCCTCGCCGGAGAGAATGACCTTCACGTATCCGGAAGCTTCGCGGTCCACAAAATACAGCGCGGCCGCGGATGCGTCCGCCAGCGGCTCATCCATAAAATACTGTATCCTGGGGAATTCCTTCCAGTATTCCTCCGTGGTGATGATCTTGCTGTGGTTCTCGATCCCGACCTCTTTTGAGAGCGCCTGCGCGTACGGGATTTCGTTGTAGGTCTCATAGTCAAAGCCGACGGTAAAGGTCCTTTTCCCGCCGAAGTTGGCCGCGACATAGGACGAATCCACACCGCTCGAGAGAAGGGACGCCACCTCGACGTCACTTACCATATGGTAGCGGATGGACTCCCGCACGGCCCGGTCGATCTCGTCCACCAGGCGCCTGTGGGCTTTCGACGCCTCGCTCCCGTCCGGCGCGGATGCCTTTCTTCCTTTCGATGCGGAAGCATCAATCCCGTCCGGCCCGGATGCCTCATTTTTGTCCGGCACGGATTTTTCCGCGCGCAGCATTCCGTGACGCTTCCGCGCGAAGCGGCTCCTGCCCTTCGGCGCAGTCTTTTCCGCCCGCGGGGTCAGAATCGGGTCGAAATAGCGCCGGGTCCGGAGCATTCCGTTTTTCCACACCAGGAAGTGCCCCGCGGGCAGACGGAAGATTCCCTTGAAAAAAGTCTCCGGCAGTACGGAATACTGGAAAGACATGTACTGCTCCAGCGCCTCGAGGTTCACCTGCCGCTCGTACCCGGGATGCTCCAGGATGCTTTTGATCTCCGATCCGTATACAAAGTCTCCTTCGATCTGCGCATAGTAAAAAGGCTTGATCCCGAACATGTCGCGCGCCCCGAAAAGTTCCTTCTTCTTCGTGTCCCAGATCACAAAAGCGAACATCCCGCGGAGACGGTCCAGAATCTTCTCCCCGTACTCGCTGTAACCGTGCAGCAGCACTTCCGTGTCCGAATTCGTCAGGAAATGGTGGCCCTTGATTTTCAGGTCCTCCCGCAGCTCACGGTAATTGTAAATCTCTCCGTTAAAAGTGATCACAAAGCGGCCGTCCGCGGTCTTCATCGGCTGATCGCCGCCCTCCAGGTCAATAATCGAGAGCCGCCGGAACCCCATCGCGATCCCGTCATCCAGATACTGCCCCCCGCCGTCCGGTCCGCGGTGAATGATCCGGTTCATCATATTTGTCAGGACCTCTTCCCGCCGGTCTTTTTCCTTCCCGGCCTCCGGTCCCGCATTCCGGTAAGCTCCTTCTCCCGCGGCCGGATTCTTGTAGTTTATATTTTTCCCTGTAAATCCACAGATTCCACACATAACCGTCTCCTGAAATAACCGCCGGTATACCCGGTATACATCGAGATATCCGTTACCAATTATCCATCAAAAAACATCCGATAAAAACATTCATTCTAAAAATCATCCATTATCCATTTACAATTATCCGTTAACTATACCAGATTCAACGGGGAATGCAATCTCATTACAGCCGGGAAACGCCGTTCCGGTGTGATTTTTCTGTGATATGTATAAACTGTGGTATGTATAAAACAGCTGCCAAGCTGCCGCAGATGTCGTACCCGCACGGGCATTCGCGGATATTCGCGACCGGCCAGACATGCGCATGGAGAGATTTTTTCGCGCAGAAGGCACATAAAAAAGAAGACATAAAAATAGAAGACAAGAACAGACAGAGAATTTCAAACAGAAAGATCCGGACAGATATAAAATAAGGGAAAAGACAAAAGAATAAAAAGAGCAAAAAAAAGAACGGGAGACAAAAGAACAAGGGACAACGAGAGAGCAGGAGAGAATAGAGAGAATACAGACTATAAGACTATAAGAAAATTTACATCATAAGAGAAGGGATGCTGCCCGGCCTTTTCACTTCTGACCCGCGATCAACATCCCTTCTCAGGAATTCTTGTCCAATGGTTTGTACCTCCGTGTCTGTTTTATGGTTTTGTGTTTTCAGAGGCGCGGAATTCGTGGGGACTGTATTTGCCTCGTGCCTTTGTCGG
>JAUNJS010000395.1 GCA_030533125.1 Eubacteriales bacterium
AACATGAACATCACCATCATCATGACGATGAGGATGAAGACGAGGAGGAGCACGGGCACCACCATCATCACGGCCACGACGAAGAAATGGAAACTGATGAGGACGGCGACCGGATCTACCACACGCATGATTATCAGGAAGCGCACGGGGGACATCACCACCATCATCACCATCACCATCACCACGGACACGACGCGGACGAGGTCTTCGGAAGCTGGGGCATGGAGACGCCTTCCCGCTTTACTTATGACGACATTGCGCGCATCCTGAAAGAACTTGAGAATGAGGAGAAATACGGGTATGTCCTTCGCTCCAAGGGGATGGTTCCCGCGCAGGACGGCACCTGGATTCATTTCGATTATGTTCCGGAAGAATCCGAGATCCGTACGGGAGCGCCGGACGTGACCGGAAAAATCTGTGTGATCGGCGCGAAGCTCAACGAAGAAGCCCTCGAGAAACTGTTTAAGAGAAAATAAAAAATGTTTGATTTTTTAAAAGGGAATAAAAAAGTGGAAAAGAAACCGGTATATGTCATCAACGGATTTCTGGACAGCGGAAAAACTTCTTTCATCACCTATACGATCGGCCAGCCGTATTTCCAGGTACAGGGGACGACGCTTGTGCTCCTCTGCGAGGAGGGCGAAGTGGAATACAGGGAGAGCCTGCTCCGGCAGACCGATACGGTGGTGGAGGTGATCGAGGACCTCGAGGATTTCACGCCTTCGCGGATGATGGAACTGGAAAAGAAGCACCGTCCCGAGCGCGTTCTCATCGAGTGGAACGGCATGTGGGATTTCCGTCAGTTCCGTCTTCCCAGCGCCTGGAGGCTGGAACAGCAGATCACGACGATCGATGCCTCCACCTTCAATATTTATTTCACAAATATGCGTTCCCTGGCGGCGGAGCAGCTGCGCAATTCCGAGCTGATCATGTTCAACCGCTGTGACGATGTCGATGAGAAGGATCTGATCAGCTACAAGAGGAATGTCAAGGCCATTAATCAGAAGGCGGACCTCGTCTTTGAGGACTCGGAGGGCGAGATCGACATGACGACCGAGGAAGACCTGCCCTTCGACATCCATCAGGATCCGATTCCGCTGGAAGGACTGGATTACGGGATCTGGTATATCGACGCCATGGAGCATCCCGACCGCTATGTGGGGAAAAACGTCACATATACGGGTATGGTTATGCGGCCCGGAGATTTCCCGAAAGGGTATTTTGTCCCCGGGAGAATGGCGATGACCTGCTGCGCGAACGACATGTCTTTCCTGGGATATGCCTGCCGGTATAACAAAGCATCCGACCTGCCCGAACGCCAGTGGGTGCAGGTGACCGCAACAATCAAAAAGGAAGAATTTGCTCCCTACGGAGGCCCCGGTGTCATCCTGGAAGCGAAGGAAGTGAAGCCCGCGCAGCAGCCGAAAGAGCCGGTTATCAATTTCGCGGGATAAAACGGAATAAGAATTGTGGTTACTGTTCAGGCTGCCACGAAATTCGAGGCGTTTTGCGCGGCTTTTTCGCGCAAAACCCGAGTTTAACGGTGCGCAGGTCCGGATCCCGGCCGGCAGTTCTATTGGCAGTTTTATTAAGGAAAGATTGCGATTTATGAGAACTCTTTACCTGGAATGCAATATGGGAGCCGCCGGCGACATGCTGAGCGCGGCGCTGCTCGAACTCCATCCGGACCCGCAGGCCATGGTTGACAGGTTGAACAGCCTCGGCATCCCGGACGTTGTCTTTGTGGCGGAGCAGATGCAGAAATGCGGCATCTCCGGGACACACCTGAAAGTTTCAGTGTCCGGAGTCGAAGAGGAGAGCACAGACGGACATCCGCATGACCATTCCCACGGCGGCACCGCGCAGCAGCACGCGTACGGACCGAGCGAACATACGCACAGCGGGGAAGCGCACGGACACCATGACCATGTGCATGAACACGATCACCACAACGGGGAAGCGCATACGCACGGACCGCACGACCATGCACACGACCACGAACATCATGGCGGGGAAGCGCTCGAACATGTGCATGACCATGATCACCACATTGGGGAGGCGCACGGGCACGGACCGCATGACCATGCGCACGACCATGATCACCACAGCGGGGAGGCGCACGGACACGGGCATCATCACCACGTTCACCGCCGCCTTTCGGACATTGCGGAGATTATCGGTCGTCTGGAGATCCCGGAGACAGTCCGGGATAATATCCTGGCAGTTTACCGCCTGATCGCGGAAGCCGAGGGCCACGCCCACAACCGGCCCGTGGAGGAAGTCCATTTTCATGAGGTCGGCGCGATGGATGCCGTCGCGGACATCACAGCGTTCTGCCTGCTGGTACACGAACTCGCGCCGGAGAGGATTCTGGCGTCCCCCGTGCGCACCGGCTTCGGCGAGGTGCGGTGCGCGCACGGCATTCTGCCGGTGCCGGCTCCCGCCACAGCCTGGATCCTGCGCGGGATTCCTGTCTATGCAGGAGACATCCGCGGTGAACTCTGCACCCCGACCGGGGCGGCGCTTCTTAAACACTTTGCCGGAGAATATGCCCCCCTGCCGCAGATGACCGTGCGCCGCATCGGAACCGGCTGCGGGAAAAAAGACTTTCCGCAGGCTAACTGCGTCAGGGCCTTCCTCGGGGAGACACCGGACAGCCGCGAGACGATCCTGGAGCTTCGCTGCAATCTCGACGATCTGTCTTCGGAGGCAGTCGGCTTTGCGATGGAGGAACTCCTTTCCGCAGGCGCGGTGGATGTTTACACCATTCCGGTGACCATGAAAAAAAGCCGTCCGGGCTTTCTTCTCACCTGTATGTGCAGGGAATCCCTGCGCGATGAGATGCTCCGGCTCCTGTTCAAACACACCACGACCCTGGGCATCCGGGAATACAAGTGCAATAGATACACGCTGGAAAGGACCGTGGAAACGATTCCTGTACCCGAACAGGACATCCGCCGAAAAACCGCAAAAGGCTGGGGAACCCGGCGGTGGAAATACGAGTATGACGACCTCGCGCAGCTCGCCCGCGCAAAAGACCTCTCCCTCTCCGAGGCGGCCGCGTACGCGGACAGCTTCGGAAAAAAGTAAAAACTCAGTGAGACAGAAAATGAAAACGCCCGTTTCGGGGGCTCCGGCTCTGAGGTGCCCCGCCCGGAGAGCAGGAGAATGGAAGTGAGACGGAAACACGGAAAACGCCCGCTTCCGGCTCCGGAGAGACTGTTAACGCGGTTATGGAAAAGCCCGGGAAGAACATGGGAACTTGCGCGGGAAAGCACGCGGGAAAATGCATTTTTCTTATTGACACAATAGACGGTTTTATGTATTATTGATTGGTATGTTCAGACAGAAGATCCGTGTCAGCT
>JAUNJS010000396.1 GCA_030533125.1 Eubacteriales bacterium
AATCAACGTTCAACCGTCCAGGCGGCAACGTTGGCCCCGTCGTATACGGGATACTCTGAAACGCTGCCGTCCGAGAACCAGATCCGGCCCGGCATCGCGAAAACAGTCTCGATCTGGTCCCTCTTGTCCAGCTTCACATAGTCTGTATAAGCGGATTCGCCGGATTTCAGTGTCTTTTTTGTAATTGCGGGATAGATATAGGTTTCTCCCTCAAACACAAGCCCGCCGTTCCGGTCATGGGCAAACAGGAGTACTTCAAAACCTGTTACGGTTTTTTGTTTTGAAACATTCTTGACCTCGACGCTTACTTTCAGACGGCCGCCGGAGGATTTTTTCTGCTTCAAGCGGGAATCAGACAGAATTTTGATTGCGACATCCGCAGCCGCCTCCGGAGCCCTCACGCTTTCTTTTGCGCCCTGCAGATATTTGCTCTTTACATATCCTGCGGCTTTCAGTTTCTGGGAGTAAACCATGGTATACTCGGGATCTGACCCGTCGACCGTAATGACGATGTCCCCCGTATAGAGTTTCCCGATCTCGTTCCGGCTGTCGTTGTCCTTCGACGTACTTACGGCAAGATACCCGCTGTCAATCTTTACCTTTTTGCAGGTACTGCGGAACAGCCCGTTATACTCCAGATATGTGCAGTTCACATATCCGGACTTTTGGTGCTGCGGCGAGTATACATAGAAAAAACCGGGTGCTTCGTCGGAACGAATACAGCGGATCACGGGATCTCCTGTGTAAAGCCTGGCAATTTCATTATCCTCGCGGTAGCCCGGTGTCGTCCTGAGCGCAAGATAGTCCGAATCGACCCTCACTCTATACTGCTGAAGTGCCTCCACAGGGGCGGCCTGCACAGTGACCGGCGCAGTAAAAACAGTTAAAAATGACATAGCCAGCAGAACGGCAAGAATATGAAAAAATGAACAGGCGCGGGATTTTGAACGGTTTTCTGATGAAAGTCTCATTTTAGTACCTCCTGTTTCTTTTCGTTTCCCGTTTTTCAGGTCCCTGTTTCAGCGCGTCGGGATAATCTTCGCAACTCAGTTTTCTCTCATGATCACCAGATCTCGACTCTGTACTCGGGCGCGAGGTACATCCCGTCTCCCTCTTTTGTCCCGTATGTTTCGTGGAACTTCTCAAACTGGACCAGGACCGCGTTGGTCCGCAGATAGTTCAGGAACAGCCCCTGGTCCGCCCAATAGGATTCCGTGCGTTTCGTGGTGAGCATCCTGTTGCGGGCGGCATAAGCCCGGAAGAATGCGTCGTAGTCAAAATCCTTTTCTCTTTCCGCAATGTTCAAAATACATTTGAGACCCGCAATATAGGTGACTGCGGTATCGGCAGCCAGATTGCCTTTTACGGTTACTCCGTCGGCAGTGGAAAAACCGCTCAGGTAATCGGCTGCTTTCTGCGAACGTGTATGGTATCGGTCGTAATCCTCCTGGGTCCACCAGTTGCTTTTATTTCCGTATTCGTCAAACATGCGTCCATTGGCATTAAACGCATAGGAAATCCCCTGGGCGATGTCACTTCCCAATATAGCGAGTTTCTGTTCCCGGGACATCTGATCGCTGTAAAAAGGAAGTCCGAGGAAGCCCGCGGGAATTGTCACAGTATTATTTATCGGGCTGTATACAGTACTGACTTCCTGCGGATTGGTATCCCACACCGTGCGGTCAACACGCTGGTTTACTCTCGAAGTCTGTTCCTGATCGGCGGCAATGGAAATCGCGATTCTCGCGTCAAAAAGAGTTCCGCCCTCCTCCGGACCGGAGAAGCTGATCTCCCGCTTATTTGACAATGCTGTAAGATCATCCGGTCTCGCGATCTGAATCACCATATTATCCAGTTTGCTGACTGCGCGCGCGGTGGTCTCTTCTGTAAAAAGATCAGAAGACGTCAGCATGCCGCGGTAGGTTTCAATGATTTCGTCTGTGAATGCGCGTACATCCGCGCGGACTTTCGCTGTGATATATGCCTCCGCGTACACACAGCCGAGTTCGGTTCCAAGACAGTCATTGACTGCTTCACAGGCAGCCACCCTGTCCTCAACCACGCCGGACGTGTTCCCGAGCGTGATCTGCACCTGCCTGGACTGGTTATAGCAGTCGCGGTCGAGCAGTTCCATATAAAACAGAGCATCCTGGACCAACAGATATGCCTTCAGTTCGTTCAGATGGGACTCATCGTAAAGCGAACTGAGCGCGGAGAGCCAGTCCGGTTCAGTCAGAATAAATGTATCGGACTTTTCCAGACCGAGTGTCTTCAGCATTTCGGTAAGGGGAAACGCGCCCTGCGCCTCCTTCAGCTCACTTAGAGTTTTCTGATTGTTTATGATCGTAAAATAATCCTGGTCTCCATGCTCTTCGTTTGACATCATGGATTCCGAAATGGCCTTCTCGAAGGTAAAGCTGTCCTGCAGGATCTGATCCCGCTCAGCGGCAGTATATCCGAGCCGGTCCAGCATGTATCCGGCTGCATCCGTGTAAACAGTTTCCTGCTTCCAGGCGTCCGCTTCGGACTGCCTGTAGTAACTCACGTCAAATACCAGCGAGCCCGGATCAACATAAACCGCATAGGTTTCTGTGTTGTTGATATCGGGAAGCAGACCGTACGCAAAAAAGGTGTGCGCGCGATGTATGACGTCCGGATCCGTGAGATAGGCAGTCAGTTCGTCCAGTGTCCCTGCGGAAACCAGAGGCTCTGTCATTTCCCGCAGAGGTTCAACCCCCCTGGCATTCCGGGAATCCCAGTCCATCCACATATTATAAAAATCCTGGACCAGTTTCTGGCAATGGGTGATGTAGGAATCTGACGAATATATAACATCACTCTCCAGTATCCCGATCAGTTCCTGATCTACCTCTTGCTGCCTTTCGTCATAGTTATCGTATTTAAAGTATCCGGACGGGATAGACCCGGAGGAAAGCCACTCGCGGTTTACCGCAGCGTGAAAGTCATCCGTCACGGACAGGTTTTCCAGTCCGGAAGCATTCTCAACAATGTCGGAGCAGATCCACGGCCAGGCGCTCGCCTTCTCGTCCGGGTCGGCCTCGTCATAGGGGCGTGTTTGAATGACGATTTCCTCTGCGACTTTTCTCGAAGTGCCGGCGTTGTCTTTGATGATCCGGGGAATCAGCTGCGAGAGGATAACCGCCAGAACCAGTACAGCCGCGATGGCAGGGGCTGCTTTCCGCAGACGCTTCTGCTTTTCCGCTTTTCCGTGATTGCGCTGCGGTCCCGGCTTATTCCCTGTCCCGCCGGTTTCCGTAACCGGCTGCAGTTTTTTTTCTGTCCCGACGATTTCTGTGGCCGGTCGCAGTTTTCCCCGAAGCCGCCTCTCTTCTTCCT
>JAUNJS010000397.1 GCA_030533125.1 Eubacteriales bacterium
TCGATGATGCCGCGGGTATCCTTGATGGAGATACGCTTGCCGGTGCCGTTCCAGCCGGTGTTCACGAGATAAGCCTTCGCGCCGCTCTTCTCCATTCTCTTGACGAGCTCCTCGCCGTACTTGGTGGGGTGCAGCTCCAGGAAAGCCTGGCCGAAGCACGCGGAGAAGGTAGGGGTGGGCTCGGTGATGCCGCGCTCTGTGCCCGCGAGCTTCGCCGTGAAGCCGGACAGGAAGTAGTACTGCGTCTGCTCGGGGGTCAGGATGGAGACCGGAGGCAGGACGCCGAACGCGTCGGCGGAAAGGAAGATGACGTTCTCGGCAGCGGGGCCTGCGGAGATCGGGTTGACGTTCAGGACGATTTTCTCAATGTGGCTGAGCGGATAGGAGACGCGGGTGTTCTCTGTGACGCTCTTGTCCGCGAAATCGATCTTGCCTTCGCCGTCGACCGTGACGTTCTCAAGAAGGGCGTCGCGCGTAATGGCGTTGTAGATGTCGGGCTCGGATTCCTTGTCGAGATTAATGACCTTCGCGTAGCAGCCGCCCTCGTAGTTGAATACGCCGTGGTCATCCCAGCCGTGCTCGTCGTCGCCGATCAGCAGACGCTTGGGATCGGTGGAAAGGGTGGTCTTGCCGGTGCCGGACAGGCCGAAGAAGACAGCGGTGTTCTTGCCTTCCATATCGGTGTTGGCGGAGCAGTGCATGGAGGCAATGCCCTTCAGCGGCAGGTAGTAGTTCATCATGGAGAACATGCCCTTCTTCATCTCGCCGCCGTACCAGGTATTAAGGATAGCAGCTTCACGGCTGGTGATATTGAAGAGGACTGCGGTCTCGGAGTGGAGGCCGAGTTCTTTGTAGTTCTCGACTTTCGCCTTGGAAGCATTGTAGACAACGAAATCGGGCTCAAAGTTCTCGAGTTCCTCGTCTGTGGGAACGATGAACATGTTCTTTACAAAATGTGCCTGCCATGCGACTTCGACGATGAAGCGGACAGCCATGCGGGAATCCTTGTTGGCGCCGCAAAACGCGTCGACGACAAAGAGGCGCTTGTTGGAGAGTTCTTTCAGCGCGAGCTCTTTGCAGGCCGCCCAGGTCTCCTGGGATGCGGGGTGGTTGTCGTTCGGATATTCCTCGGAGGTCCACCAGACAGTGTCTTTGGAGTTCTCGTCCATGACAATGAATTTGTCTTTGGGAGAACGGCCGGTGTAGATGCCGGTCATGACGTTGACTGCACCGAGCTCGGTCTCGACGCCCTTGTCAAATCCCTCGAGATCCGCTCTCATCTCTTCCTCATACAGGAACTCATAGGAAGGATTGTAGACGATCTCAGTTGTGCCGGTGATGCCATACTTTGTCAGATCAAGATTTGCCATGTGTTTTCCCTCTCTTAATTATGATATGGTTTGGTAATGATGGGTGGTCATTGTGTCCTTTAACAGTGCGTGATCTAGAGCGCACCCCCAATTGCGAATCATGCGCCGTTATTTTGTTCATTATATACTTTTTTGACCCGTGAACGCAAGATTCGTATGGCGATATTTAACAGTATTTAGGAAAAAAGAAACGGCTGTTTCCACACCTTAACCAAGTGGAATGACCGGCGGACGTTGCGGTTTTCCGGTTTTTCGCCTATACTGTAAACAGGCATGCCCGGGTGTACAGGCTCTTCGGATTGCTCCGCGCTTACGCGCTCCCGCAATCCGCCGGGGTGTACAGACTCCCCGGGACTGCTTCCGCTGTTTTCCAGATGTTTTGCGCCGCGTTTCCGCCCGCGGCAGACGAAAGAAATGACCTTATGAAATTCAACAAAAATCTGTTTAAGGAAAAATGGTTCGCCTACACATTCGCGGCGTGTACAGCTGTGGTATTGTATCTCGCGCTGACGCATCTGGGTTTTTTCCTTGGCATACTGGGGAAACTGTGGCAGGTCGGCAAGCCTGTGTTCACGGCGATTGTGATCGCGTACGTGATGGATCCTCTGGTGGAGTTTTTTTCCAAAAATGTCTTCCACAAAATCACCACGGAAAAGCTCCGTCATATGCTGTCCGTAGTTCTGTCGATCCTCACGGTTGTTCTGTTTTTCAGCGTGCTGATGGTCGCGCTCGTGCCGCAGGTCATCGACAGCATTGTCCTGTTTGTCGGGAACCTGAACGGATATGTGCTGTCCGCCCAGAGACTGATGCGCCAGCTGAACAGTCTCGCGGCGCAGCACGACATCAATCTGTCGCAGTTTATTTCCTCGAGTGACGAGATGCTCCAGTCGATCACGCGGTGGCTGCCGGAGAACGTAAACAAGATCGTCAACCTTTCCTACGGGCTCGGAACAAGCGTCTTCGGATGGATCATTTCTTTCATTCTGGCGATCTATCTGATGCTGGACGGGCCGAGGCTGAAGAGCGGGTTCGTGCGGCTGATGCGCGCGCTGCTGCCGACGGGCGTGTTCCAGAGCTCCGTGTCTTTCTGGAGCCACTGCAACAACATTCTCGTGCGGTACATCGCGTACGACCTGCTGGACGGACTGATTATCGGTCTGATCAACTGGCTGTTTATGCTCGCCATGAAGATGCCGTACGTGGCCATCGTCTCGGTCATCGTCGGGGTGACGAACCTGGCGCCGACATTCGGTCCCATGATCGGCGCTGTGATCGGCGCCTTCATTCTGGTGCTGGTCAATCCCTGGCACGCCCTGTGGTTCCTGCTTTTCACAATGGTCCTGCAGACTGTCGACGGATATATTCTGAAGCCGCGGCTGTTCGGTGAGCAGCTGGGAGTTTCTTCCGTGTGGATCCTGATCGCCCTCATCATCGGCGGGCGGATGATGGGCGTCGCCGGAATCCTTCTGGCGATCCCTGCCGCCGCGATCGCGGATTATTTTTACCACGATTTTCTGATCCGCCGTCTGGAAGCGAATAAAGAGGAGCGCATGCGGCTCAAAGCGGAGGTGGAGGCGGAAACAGCGGCCGCCGCCCCGGGGGAAGCGGAGGAAACCGGACCGGCAAAAACAGAAGCAGAGGCTGTTCCACGGGCAGAACGAGTTGGAATGGAGGCTGCTCCGCGAACAGAACAGATAGAAGGGGAGGCTGTTCCGCGGGCAGAACGAGCAGAAGCGGACGCTCTCCGGCCGGAAGGCGGGATCCCTCCGAAGCCCGCGGAAAAGACAGCGAAAACAGAATAGTCGGGAGACCGCCGGAACGCAGTCGGGTGAAGGCAGCCGGAGCCGGCGGAAAAGGCGGCAAAAACAGTACATTCGGGAGACCGCCGGAACGCAGTCGGGCGCAGGCAGCCGGAGCCGGCGGAAAAGACAGCAGAAACAGAACAGGGCAGAGGCGGCACCGCCGCTCTCTGCCCTCTGCT
>JAUNJS010000398.1:0-1672 GCA_030533125.1 Eubacteriales bacterium
ATTTATAGATTTTTATAAAAAGGCATTCTTTCATATTCTCGAAATTAATAAAAATGGTTTATTCTTTCCAGAATTACATGCGACATACTTTTTGAGAAAAATACTACATGGTGATTCTGACAATTATATGGAACTCAGATCACCTTGTGGCGCGGGAATTGGTCAAATGAGTTATTATTATAATGGAAATGTATATACTTGCGACGAAGGAAGAATGATGGGTGAAGCTGGAGATGACACATTTCTATTAGGAAATGTTTTTACTGACACTTACGATGATATGGTAAGCAAGAAAAAGTGCAGAGCTACATGTGCAGCGTCGGTTGTCGAAACACTGCCGAATTGTTGTGATTGTGCATATCATCCTTATTGTGGTGTGTGTCCTGTTGTTTCGTATTCAAGCGAAGGGGATATTTTCCCGAAAAGGCCATACGATTTTAGATGTACAGTTTATAAAGGAATAATGGACATTCTATTTGATCTCTTACAAGAAGACGACCCGGACAATATGCATGTACTACAGAGTTGGATAGAGGATTAGCCGTGAAAAAAAATATAATCTCATTTTCTGTATTCGTAGTAGCTTTTTTGGTTTCGTTGGTGCTCATTCATTATAAAGCAAATCCAACAACAAAGTTTATGGATGCGCAGGAACACTTAGAATGGCATGGGCAAGTTGAAAATGAATATGGCACTTACGATGGTACTCTAATTGATGACCTTTTTACTGGTGATGGGGATTTTCGTTTCCTGACTGGAGAAGTATATTCGGGTGATTGGCAAGACTCCTATATGGAAGGAAATGGAGTGCTATTATTTCCGGAAATCGGAGAATATAAAGGTGAATTGAGCAATTCCATGAGAAATGGCCAAGGAATATTCACCTGGGATTCAGGAGAGATTTATGAAGGTGATTGGAAAAAAGATAAAATGTCAGGTGATGGTACATATACATTTTCAAGCGGAGCCACATTAACAGGAATCTTTAAAAACAACAAGCCTATTTCAGGAACATTGCTTTACAAGGATAAAGCAAAAAAAGATGATCCTGAAACAACGATTGTTTCCTTAGAATATTCCTTTTCAGAAGACAAAGAGACAATTATATTCTCCACAAAAGGAGGCTTAAAGTATGATGGAGATCTCTCAGGACTGTTTAATAAAGGCAATACAACAATCACGTATCCTAGTGGAAACATTTATTCGGGTCAACTAGTTGAAGGTATGAGAGATGGAACAGGTAAATATGAATGGAAAGATAGTTCCGGCGAAACACTTTCATATTATGATGGAAACTGGAGTTCTGACCATATGAGCGGTCCAGGAGAATATCATTTTTCGAGTTCGGAATACCCTTATTTAAGTGGGAATTTTGAAAATGATGTTCCTTCTGGCACTTTGGTTTACTACAAGGAAGCCGGAAATACTTTTGAGACCATTTGGGAAAATGGAATTTGTGTTAGCGTTAAGGAGACATAATCATGGACTTTGAAGAACTTTTTCCTCATGTAAAACATTCTGTAGAAGACTTCCTTTTTGATGAGGAGGGTAATATCCCCCGGAGTAAAATCCTTACTATCGGGAGCATGATGATTGTCCTTAGTATGCTGTTGACGGAAAAAGCATTTGCGGGTCATAGAACCCACTATACACATCGGACACATTCTACACA
>JAUNJS010000398.1:1682-3348 GCA_030533125.1 Eubacteriales bacterium
ATAACAGCGGAGGGCATACAACCCATTATACTCACACAACGCATTCAACTCATGGTTCACATAGCACTCATTCAAATACACATTCGACACATAGCACGCATTCGGATCATGCTTCACATGCATCGCATACATCTCATTCGAATCACTCTACTCATAATAATGCTGCCCCTACTAATGCAGATCTGAATATAACGGCACCATCAATGGCAGATACAGTTGCTCCTATAGATGCAGGCGATATGAGTGTAACTATGGGGACTGTTATGCCAGTTCGCTCTGGAGATACGGTTAAAAATATAGATGCTTCCATCGGTATTGAAATAAAGACACCCCCGACAACGCCAAAAACAAAGTAATAAGGTGAAGTGGATACGATGAAGAATGCAATCCAAAAACTGTTCTCATTATTGGGAAAATGCTCTGAAGACGATGACAAAGCAACTAGGCTTAAACTGTTAGCAAGTATTACTCTGTCCAGCGACTACAAGGAATTAAGCCAAGCTGTTGCGTTTAAAAAGCCATTTGAAGAAAACTATTCTATTCCTATCCTTGAAACATTAGATATCAGTACCCTTATACAAAGAAAAAAGATATTGCACAAATTAGTAGCATTTCATTCAAAATTGCTTCAAAGTATTCGATTTGGAAATGGTCCTGAACTATCATCGAAGGACCTGCCGGATTTCACATCAAGCAGTAGCTTAACGAAAACACTCAAAACTATTCGTCTATCAAATGTGCCTACCAACTACTCTAATATCAGTGACGAGACTGCTCTGGAATTGTTCTCAGATAACTCAGTGAAATCTGCGAGGGAGTGCCTTGAAAGGCTACCAGTATCACTGACCTCCCATGAAACTATATCTGAAGAAGAAATCAATAAAGCCATGGGTAATACTTATTACTGTGTTTCTATAGAGGAATTTAAAAAAGTTCATAGAGAATTCCTTTCATTTTTTAGTAAAGGTGAGCAGATAGTTCTTGATGAAAGAATACGCAGAAGGAAGCATAGCCTTTTAAAAGCTGCTATCATTATGCTTTGCTTTGGTGCTGTGTATGCCTTTTCACAATTCGGATTTTTATCTGAATCGTTTGTACCTTCTCTCTATGGTTTTGTCTTTTTCGCATCGATTATTTATATGATATGGGGGTGATTTTGTGAAAGGCTACAAGTCGCAGTTGACGGGTGATTATACGAAAGAACTCACAAATCAAATATCAAGAATCGAAAAGCGAGCCAAGAATAATATAAGCCGGAAAATTGTTTTTTTTCTTCTTATGATAGCCATCTCCGCAGGAGGATTATTCTATGGTGTTTCTGATAAAGAAAATACCATGAAGATGCAGTATAAAGAATATGAAGAATCACCAGACCAAAGTAAACTTACCCCGGAACTACTATCTTATAAAGACACATATAAGTTGTTTGTTGATGATTACCTCGGAAATAATCCTTCTCAATCGATGATGGGGGGATACTTCTATTCAGATGTTCCTTGTATAATCCATCCCAATAAGGATGCTACAGGGACCATAATTACTATTGATAATAAAGAATATGAAATGACTGCATACCTTGCAGATAATATTAATGTCCGTGGGGATTATGTGTTTTTCAGAAATCCTGTCACTCGAGAAATCCTATCTTATGATATTACAGAACAAA
>JAUNJS010000399.1 GCA_030533125.1 Eubacteriales bacterium
CGGCCCGCGCGGCTCGATTTGTTTTCTTATTTTCTGGTCCGCGCGACACGATGTGCTATGTTCTGCCACAGGTGGATCAGAAGGCCGAAGTCTTTTTGCAGTGTCTGGGGCAGGGTCGGCACGCGGTCATACAGTAATTGCAGGTATTCCAGCTCCGCGCCGCCAAAGTCCAGGATCTCGATCGTATGGGTGCGGTAATTGCCGCTGCGTCCCTCCAGGATCCCGGTAATGACTCCCTTTACGTGCACTGTCCATTCGCTGCCGTAAATAGTCACTGCTGCGGGCATGCCCAGCCCGAGCGACTTCCCTTCATCCAGGAACACAGTCAGATTGTGTTCTGTCAAAAGCGTCGTGACGCCCTCATACAGAACACCGCAGGATTCGACCGTGACGATCTCCGCGTCCCTGACCAGGACGACCTCGCCGCTGCCGTCCCGACCGTCCACAAGAAACAGTGCCATGATCAGGAAATACAGATTGCGGATGATCCAGTACAGCAGGATCACGAGGCTGAACGTCTGCATTGCGTCAAAGATCAGGATGATCCGCACGATCCCGGCCACGGAAAGTCCCGCGAGGACAAGGAAAGGGATCATCGCGCGCTGGTCGCGCTCCCGTTTGCCGCTCTGTCTGGATTTATCCGTCACCTTGAAGGTGGACAGACTGATCCCCAGCGATTCCTGGATGATCGGAATCAGCAGATGCGGCATGACACTGGTTTCATAGATGCCGCTCCACTTCGTCGAGATAGCCCCCTTACTGTTCAGCTTCAGAGTCAGATCCTGCAGAATAAACATGGGGATCCAGAATACCAGAAGCTCAAGCCAGTTACAGAGAAAGACAGGGACAGCGAACACCGCGAAAAGCAGCGGTGAGAGCATATAGATCAGGTTTTTTACGGGCGAATACCAGTAGACCACCGAACTCCAGTAGCTGATCTTCTGCGTCAGAGTCAGGTTTTTTCTGCTCCATATTTTCAGCTTTTTCGCCGTGACGATCACGCCCCGGCCCCATCGGGTACGCTGCTGGATGTGCTCACGGAACGTATGGGGCGTCTGCCCGCTTGCCAGAGGTTCCGGCAGCGCAAGGCTGACGTATCCGGCGGATTCGATCATCAGACCGGTAGCGAAGTCCTCGGTTATGGACTCTGTGTAAAAACCGCCGATGTCTTCCAGCGCCCTCCGGGACAATACTGTGTTGGAGCCGCCGTAGATCACGCTGTTTGCGGATGTCTTCGCCGGTTCTATGGTCCGGTAGAAAAAGTCCTGCTCATTCGGCGCGCGTTTTTCGGAATAAAGCGCGTGCTGGAAAACATCGGGATCATAAAAGCTCTGCGGTGTCTGCAGCAGTCCCAGGTGCTTCCGCTCCGCTTCCGGCTTCTGCGCCTCCCGGATCTCCACATCCACAAAATAAGGGATGGTCTTCAGCAGGAAATCACTCTTCGGGATCATGTCCGCATCCAGTGTAACGATATAGGGAGCACTGGTCAGGCCGAGGGCATGATTCAGGTTTCCGGCCTTGGAACCCTTGTTGTCAGGGCGGTCAAAATACCCCACCCCCATCTTCTCCGCGAGCGCGCGCATTTCCGGCCTGCGGTTGTCGTCGCAGATCCAGATGTGGACCCTGGACTTGTCGGGATACTTCAGATGCTTACATCCGTTGACAGTCTTCTGCAGAAGCTCCGTGGGCTCGTTGTATGTGGCGATGAAAATATCCACTTCCGGCCATGCGTCATCAGGGATTTTCGGAAGAGGATGTGCCCGGTTCATGAGAAGACTCTGGTAAAGGATCAGCGATTCCACAAAGCCCAGGATCTCCACGATCAGCAGTAGCAGATTTCCCCCGACCGCAACCGGACCGAACTGCTTCGGGATGGAATACACAATCCGCCAGCACAGATAGTTCAGCGTGCAGAAGGCGCTGAGGAGCAGGCAGGTCCTTGCAAATATATCCTTTGCGCTCCTGCCCGGTTTTTTTTCGTCTGAAAATACGACATCATCATAGGAAAAGCGCTGTCCCCGTCCGGATCTCACGAACAGGATGTTCAGCAGCATTGTAAGAAACATAATCCCGGCGGAAATCCTGGCAAAAAGCGGCCACGACCTCACAGCCCTGACTCCGCGCTCCCCCAGAGAATTGAAGAGCCAGTTTTTTATGCGGGTTAATCTGTCCTTCTCCACAATTGCGGAAGATACCGCGATCTGATCCGGGTCTTTTCCCCGGATCAGCTCCCGCACCCACAGTCCACAGGGCGTCAGGTCCTGATCGCGGATAGGATCTGCGGGTTCGTAGCGCGGCGTAAAGAAGGCTGAAGACTCATCCTTATTCGAAAGACTCCAGATGGTATAGCTGATCTTATTTTCGTTCAGATACCGGAACCATTCCGCCGCTGAAGCAAAGTCAATGCGCCCGTCGCCGCTTGACTCGCAGATCCCGCATTCGGAGATAAACACCGGCAGCCCCGCTTCCAGCGCGGCCTGCAGCTCTCCCCGCAGCCCTTCCCCATGAGAAGCGGCATAAAAATGCAGCACATACATCACATTGTCGAAATCCAGCGGCCGCAGGACGGCTCCCCCAAGATTACGGTCGTACTCCGGTGTCCCTACGAGAATGACGGCCTCGGGGATATTCGCCCGGATGACGGGGATGACCTTGTTTGCATAGCGCAAAACGTCTGACCAGTCCGCCTCCCCGTTAGGCTCGTTGCATATCTCGAAGATCAGATTCGGACAGCCGGCGTATTCTTCGGTGATCCGTTCGAAGAATTCCAGCGCAGCATCCACCTCCTCGTTGGGGTCGCCCTTTTCGAGCACATGCCAGTCCACCAGGACATATGTATCCGCGGCAATGCCTGCTTCTATGCCCTTCTTCATGAGGGCATAGTTCTCCTCCTTTTCCTTTCCGGCATAGGTGAAGGTGTACATGGGCAGCCGGATCAGATCGCAGTTCCAGTCCTCAGACACCTGACTGAAAAGGCTCTCATCGATAAAATCGGGAAACCATGTCATGCCGTGTGTGCTGACGCCGCGAAGCTGAACGGCTTTTCCGGAAGCGTCCACGAGCTGCGTTCCTTCCACATGAAGGCGCCCGTTCTTTGACGGACGCGCCGTATCCGGCGTAACCTGCTGATCCTGCGCAGACCCTGCATATATCCTCGCAGTCAGGCCTGAAAAGAGAAAAAAGATACATATAGCGCACGCAAACAGCCGCGCCGTTTTATTTCGGAAACCCAAAATGTAATCTCCTTTCTGTTCGTTGGAGTAATCCTGTCCTCTTCCAACATTGTTCGTTTACGGAATCCTGTCCTTTTCCGATCCTGTTCGTTTACGGAATCACGTTCTCT
>JAUNJS010000081.1:0-1102 GCA_030533125.1 Eubacteriales bacterium
GCTTCCCGCAAAGTTAAAAAACAGCTGTCGCATTCCCGGGCTGTTCGTGGTATGATATACGTATAGTTTTTTTACCATATGATAAGGAGGTATCAATAATGGCATTAGTGACAACAACCGAGATGTTCAAAAAGGCGTATACCGGCGGTTATGCGGTCGGTGCATTCAACGTCAACAATATGGAAATCGTCCAGGCGATCACCGAGGCGGCGGCGGAGCTGAAGTCTCCCGTCATCCTGCAGGCATCCGCGGGCGCGCGGAAATACGCGAAGCCCGAGTATCTGCGGCACCTTGTCGAGGCGGCGGTTGAACTCTATCCGGAGATCCCGATTGCCATGCATCTGGACCACGGCGCTGATTTCGCAACCTGCAAGGACTGCGTGGACACAGGCTTTACCTCCGTCATGATCGACTACTCCAGCCACTCTTTCGAGGAGAATATCGAGGAGTCCAGGAAGGTCGCGGAGTATGCCCATGAGCACGGCGCGGTTGTCGAGGCTGAGCTCGGCACACTTGCGGGCATTGAGGATGCGGTCAGTGTCGCTGCGGACAAGGCGATGTTCACGGATCCCGATCAGGTCGAGGAATTCGTCAAGAAGACCGGCGTTGATTCCCTCGCGATCGCGATCGGTACGAGCCACGGCGCTTACAAGTTCAAACCCGGCACGGATCCCAAGCTTCGTCTGGATATCCTGGAAGAAGTCGCCAGAAGGCTTCCCGGCTTCCCGATCGTCCTGCACGGATCTTCTTCCGTTCCGCAGGAGTATGTGAAGATCATCAACAGCCACGGCGGCGCGCTGAAGGATGCCATCGGCATTCCGGAGGATCAGCTTCGTCTCGCCGCAAGGGGCGCGGTCTGCAAGATCAACATTGACTCCGACCTTCGTCTTGGCATGACAGCCGGTATCCGCGAGCACTTTGTCGCGCACCCCGAGCACTTTGATCCCAGAGAGTATCTCGGCGACGGCCGCAAGTATGTCAAGGCCATCGTTGCCCACAAGATCACCCAGGTTCTCGGCTCCGACGGCAAGGCCTGAGATTAAGAACTCCGGGGAATCCGGGGTCTGAAAGCATTCCGGGACAGCACTCCGGGACTGCATTC
>JAUNJS010000081.1:1112-4528 GCA_030533125.1 Eubacteriales bacterium
GTATAAAAAGACAGTATAATAGACAGCATAAAAAGCGGCAGGCACGCGTATCTATGATGCGCGCGTCTGCCGCTTTGTGCTGCAGTCATTCCTGCCGGCGGTTCCCCGTGAACCGGTCCTTGTCCATGTCCGAGGGGAGATCCGGAGATCTTGTCGGATTTCTGCGGCCAGCTGCGTTACTCCCTGAACCGGTCCTTGTCCATGTCCGCGGGGGGATCTGCTTCCCGGACGGGCGCGTACTCACGCGCGAGCCGGCAGATCTCATGCTTCATCTGTGTCACAACCTTCTCGGGGCCGGCGATGTGGACGCCGCTTCCGACAGCCATGATCCAGCCCAGAAACTGACCGCTCACAGCGACGTTGACCGAGGTCCGGAAATAGCCCGGGTTTTTTGCGGGCAGGACAGGAATATCCTTGCCGAAGCGGTCAATCAGCACGCCGATCATATCATTTCTCGCTTCCAGAAGGACAGGTGTGTCTTCGCCGCCGAACATGCCGAACAGGCTTCTGTCGTAGGCAGGCAGGTCAAAGCGGGAGAAATCCGCCCGGCCTTCGCGGGGCTCGTCCAGAAGGGAGATCTCCAGCATTTTGTCGACCCGGAAGTGTTTGATCCGGTGCTCGACGGAATCAAAGGCGACAAGGTAGTAGTATTCATCATCCCAGATCAGGCACCACGGACTCACATCATAATATGTGCCGTCTCTTCGCAGTTCCAGTTCCTTTTTGAGATTCCAGCGAAAGTATTTGAACCGGATCCGGCGGTTTCTTCCAATTGCTTCATGGAGCCTGTCGACATTGTAGTAGATACTCTCATTCATGGTCTTGATCCTGCCGCGGAAAAAGACCTGCCGGTGCAGCCGCAGGGCCTGGTGCCGGCTTACCAGGCTCTCCAGCTTTTGGATCAGCTCCCTCGATTTCTTCTCTGTGATAAATTTCGCAGACTGAACGGAATCGACCAGAAGCTTCAGTTCGGGAAGCTCGAAATCCCGCGCTCCCAGATAATAAAAATAGTGGCATCCTGTCCGATGTCCGATGATATCCAGTCCGTAGCTGCGCAGTTCTTCGAGATCCAGATACAGCGCCTTTCTCTCCGCGTTCACGCCGCAGTCCTCCAGCCGCCGGATGATCTGCGCCATGGTCAGCGGATGTTCTTCGTCCGTTTCCCTTATGAAAATGTCTTTGAGATACAGCATTTTCAGCTTCTGCCTGCTGCCTCCTGTCATTTCCGTCCACCTCCTCCGCTGCTGTCGGTGACTGCTCTGTTATCTGTGATATTCTGCGAAGGCATGTTTATGAAAATGCAAAAAACCCGCCCGGAGGAGTCCTTCGCGGGCGGGATGCGTGCCGGGGATCCGGGCCGGTTTTATTCGTAGACAATGACGGCGATGACTTCCACGACTTCGTCGGTGCGGTTCGCGATGGAGTGGCCTGTCCCGGGAGGGCAGATCGTGACATCGCCGGCGGTGACCTGGGTTATGGTTCCGTTGTCGCTGTATTCAGCGGTTCCCTTCAGAATGTAGAAGAGTTCCGCGTCTTCTTCATGGATGTGATAGCCGATCCCGCAGCCGGGATTGAGGGTCAGCTTTGAAAACAGCCGGCCTTTTTCATTGAGCTCACCGGGACCCGAGATAAAATGGGTCAGCTGGACGGTGCCGTCGCCGTCGCGCATGTGCTCGCGGTATTCGATCTGACATTCGTTGCTTTTGCGGATCATGTTTTTTCCTCCTGTTGAATGATTTTTAATGATTCGCGAAACTGCTTCGCGTTTTTTCCGGTTTCGACGGGCCCTTACCCGCGTTCTTTGCACGCCTTCTTCAGGGAATCCACGACAATGCGGAGCGCCTTGATGCGGGCGTATTTTTTATCGTTGGATTCCAGAATGTACCAGGGCGCGAAGGTGGTGTTGGTCTTCTGGAGCATTTCGTTGACAGCTTCCTCGTACTGGTCCCATTTTTCGCGGTTGCGCCAGTCTTCATCCGTGATTTTCCACTGTTTTTCCGGGGTGTTCTGACGGTCCGTGAAGCGGGCGAGCTGTGTCTCCTTGTCGATCTGGACCCAGAATTTGATGACGACAGCGCCCCACTCGGCCAGCTCTTTCTCAAATTCATTGATTTCATTGTAAGCCCGCTGCCAGTCGTTCTCGGAGCAGAACCCTTCCAGACGCTCTACCATGACGCGCCCGTACCAGGTGCGGTCGAAAATCGCGATGTGTCCGTCCTTGGGGACGCGCGTCCAGAAACGCCAGAGGAAGTGCCGCGCCTTTTCGTGCGGCTCGGGGCTTGCGATCGGCATCACCTGGTAGCCGCGCGCGTCGAGCGCGGCGGTGATCCGCTTGATGTTACCGCCCTTGCCGGCGGCGTCCCAGCCCTCATAGGCGATGATGACCGGAATCTTTTTGAGGTAGATTTCATTGTGGAGATCTCTGAGCTTTTTCTGGAGGGAATCCAGTTCCTCTTTGTACTCCTCGTCCGACAAAGTTTTGTCTTCGAGCGGGATCTCCGACAGGAGCGGCGTGCGGTTCAGCGGGAAAGTATTCTGCAGGATCGGGGACGCGAGGGAATGGTTCTTCAGGGCTGTGTCGATTCCCTGGTTCAGGAAGCGCAGGACCTGGAGCTCGGCCCATTTATTATCCCCGGCGTCAATGATGTACCACGGAGCCGCGGAACGGTTTGTGTCTTCGAGATAGCGGTCATACAGTTCGAAATATTCGTCGTAATGTTTGTTTTCGAGAAGGTCGTTCTCATCCACGCGCCAGCGTGTGTTTTTGTCTGCCTGCAGCGCGCGGAGGCGTTTTTTCTGTTTTTTTCTGGACAGATGGAAAAAGAATTTCATGACCAGATATCCGTTGTCGATCAGGGAGCGCTCTGCGGTGTTGATGCTCCGCACCCGGCGGGCATAGGTTTTTTCGTCGATTTCCCCGGTCATTTTCTGCGAGACGACTTCCTCCATCCAGAACGCGTCAAAAAATGTAAACTTCCCTGCCTCGGGAATGTTTTTCATATAGCGGTACAGAAACGGATAACGCATTTCCTCCGCGGTCGGCTCATCCATTTTCTGAACCAGGAAGAAGCGGGGGTCGATGCTCCGGATCACACGGCCGACTACAGTTCCCTTTCCGGCGGAGCCCCAGCCTTCGAAGATGACCATGACAGGAAGCTTCGCCTCTTTGATCTTCGTCTGATACGCGGCCAGTTTATCGCGCGCCTGTTTTATCTCCTGTGACAACTGCCCGTCCGTAGGCTTTTCCACTTTGACAAAATCCTTTAACATGACAGCACCCCTTTCTATCAGATTCTACTGACTCTTATCAGAAATATTATAACACGATCCGGTGTACAGAGGGCTTTCTTCTTTCACATATTTTGCTTATAAAATGAAAGACAGGAAGCGGAACCCGACAGGGAGAAAATGCCTCC
>JAUNJS010000081.1:4628-10296 GCA_030533125.1 Eubacteriales bacterium
GAACGGAAGACATGGATTCAGCTTATATAATGAAAGACAGGAGGCGGAACCCGGCGGGATCCTGCCTCCTGTCCTTATTTTAGTTAAACGTGCCGTTGTCGGAAAACTGACTTCTTGAGAACTGCATACCGCGGATGCGTGAATACTGCGGATGAGCCTGCTTTCTATGGCGCATGCCGCGGATTCCGGGATAATACGGATGACCCGGCTTTTTTAAGGCGCATGCCGCGGATTCCGGGATACTTTGCGGGATACTTTGGAGTCCCGGTCAGTCGGTTCTCCGGGCTTTCGGGTGTTCCGGTTCTGCCGGAGTTTCCGGACGGAAGAGGGGAAGGATCAGGCCTTTCCCTTGGAGCCGAAGACTTCGATTTTGTATTTGACCATGTCGATGATTCCGTCCGCGCCGGGCTTGAGGAGCTTGCGGGGATCGAAGCCCTTGTTCGCGAGATCCTTGCCGGCCTCGATGTACTCTCTGGTCGCCTTCGCGAACGCGATCTGGCACTCGGTGTTGACGTTGATCTTGGAGACGCCGCGCCTGATGGCATCCTGCACCATGGCATCCGGGATGCCGGAGCCGCCGTGAAGGACGAGGGGCATATCACCGACCTGCTCCTTGATGGCGTCGAGGACGTCGAAGCGAAGTCCCGGCCAGCCTTCCGGATAGACGCCGTGGATGTTGCCGATGCCGGCCGCGAGCATGGTGATGCCCAGATCGGCGATCTTCTTGCACTCCGCGGGATCCGCGCACTCGCCCATGCCGACTACGCCGTCTTCCTCGCCGCCGATGGCGCCGACTTCCGCCTCGATGGACATGCCTTTTTCCTTGCAGATCGCGACGAGCTCTTTGGTCTTCGCGACGTTCTCCTCAAAAGGAAGCGCGGAGCCGTCGAACATGATGCTGGAGAAACCTGCTTCGATACAGGCTTTGCAGCCGTCGTAGGTGCCGTGGTCAAGATGAAGGGCTACGGGAACTGTGACTTTCTGGAACTCCATGACGTTCCGGACGATGTCGGCGACATTCTTGAAGCCGGCCATGTATTTGCCGGCACCCTCGGAGACCTGCACGATGACGGGAGCCTGGGACTCCTGCGCAGCCTGCAGGATCGCCTTCGTCCACTCCAGGTTATTGATGTTGAAGGCACCGATGGCGTACTGCCCGGCTCTTGCGGCCTGAACCATTTCTTTTGCGGAAACCAACATGATAAAAACCTCCTACTTTTTTATTGTGATGATGGTTTGGATTTTTCGGTACAGAGTACCGGAGTATGAGTGACCTGGAACGATCCATTCATAAGTTGCGGCGGCTGTCACGTTTGGATTTCGGGAGCAGACGCTATCTGTATTATATAAGGTACAGGAGGAAAAGAAAAGGTAATTTCTTTCAGTTTCCCATGCAGTTTCTCACAGCAGTTTCTCACAGTTTCTCATAGTTGATTTTTTTTCAGCGGACTACAACAGCGGTTTTTCATCCTTTATACCTGACATACAGACGAGGCCGCGGCTGACTGGCGTCTCTGTACGCGGCTGACTGGCTGCTCTCTATTAAGAAAACTACACCCGGATCCGATTTTATACAATCGTGGTTTACGGCACAGCGCCATGCCCTGATGTATGCACTGATGTATGCCTCGATGTTTGGAAAATAAAGAGGAAATATACATACAAATTGGGTATTGCAATTCGAGGTTGCTGATAGTATACTACCTGAAATCTAAAAAAAGAAACAGGACTGATATGGGAGGAAGTACATGGCTATTTACATCAATGAACCTTCACACACATTTAACGAGTATCTCCTGATTCCGGGCTATTCATCCCGTGAATGCATGCCGGCAAACGTATCCCTGAAAACACCGCTTGTAAAGTATAAAAAAGGAGAGAAACCCGCGATCGAGATGACGATCCCCATGGTCTCGGCGATCATGCAGTCCGTCTCCGGCGACCGACTGGCGGTCGCGCTCGCGCAGGCGGGCGGCGTCTCTTTCATCTACGGCTCCCAGACCATCGAGAACGAGGCGGCGATGATCGCCCGCGCGAAGAGCACCAAGGCCGGTTTCGTGTCCAGCGATTCCAATATCTGCCCGGAGGCGACACTCGCCGATATCCTTGCGCTGAAAAAGAAGACAGGCCATTCCACTGTCGCGGTCACAGATGACGGCACGGCGGGAGGCAGGCTTGTCGGGATCGTGACAAGCCGCGATTACCGCATCAGCCGTATGGATCCCTCGACGAAGGTTTCCTCTTTTATGACACCCATCGAGAAGATCGTCTATGCGCCCGAAGGCGTAACGCTCAGCGAAGCAAACGATATCCTGTGGGACAACAAGATCAACGCGCTGCCCGTGATCAGTAAGGACGGCCGCCTGGTCTCCTTTGTCTTCCGGAAGGACTATGATTCCCACAAAGAAAACCCCGGCGAGCTCCTTGACGCGCACAAGCGCTATGTTGTCGGCGCCGGCATCAACACCCGCGACTACGAAGAGCGCGTCCCCGCGCTGATCGAGGCGGGGGCGGACGTCCTCTGCATTGACTCCTCCGAGGGCTTTTCCGAGTGGCAGAAGATCACACTTGCCTGGATCCGTGAAAAATACGGTGACACGGTCAAGGTCGGCGCCGGCAACGTAGTCGACAAGGAGGGATTCCTCTTCCTGGCCGAGTGCGGTGCGGACTTTGTGAAGGTCGGCATCGGCGGCGGCTCCATCTGCATCACCCGCGAGACCAAAGGCATCGGCCGCGGACAGGCGACAGCCCTGATCGAGGTCTGCAAGGCGCGCGACGAGTATTTTGAAAAAACCGGCATCTATGTTCCGGTCTGCTCGGACGGCGGCATCGTCTACGACCACCACATTGCCCTGGCCCTGGCCATGGGCGCGGACTTCGTCATGCTCGGACGCTATTTCGCCCGCTTTGACGAAAGCCCGACCGAGAAGCTCCTCGTCGGCGGCACCTTTGTCAAGGAGTACTGGGGCGAGGGTTCCAACCGCGCGCGCAACTGGCAGCGCTACGACCTGGGCGGAGACCAGAAGCTCACCTTCGAGGAGGGCGTCGACTCCTACGTTCCTTATGCCGGACCCCTCAAGGAGAACGTCGCCAAGACTGTTCTCAAGGTTAAATCCACCATGTGCAACTGCGGCGCGCTCTCCATTCCGGAATTCCAGCAGAAGGCGAAACTCACGCTTGTCTCCGCGACCAGCATCGTCGAAGGCGGCGCCCACGACGTCATCCGCCGCGAGAAGACCGGCACCGATAAGTAAGCCGCAGGGAATCGCATTGACGCGGACCGCTGTGATCCGATTCGTCGTTATTGCGGACGATTCTGTATCTGTCATGCAGGGAATCTCATTGACGCGGATCGCTGTGATCCCGTTTTTATCGAAAAACTTATCGGAAAAACACAAAAAAAACATCTTATTGCCGATTGTAAAACACAGCTGTGAGATTATAATAAAGATGTAATAGTTCGTGCAGAGTAGGCTGTGGAGCGTCAAGTGCCTGGTGAACAGGGAGTTGTCACCGGGACGAAAAGAAGAAGAGCTTCTTCTTGCGGTTCCACGGCCGCATCCCGCTGCTACGTCTCGAGCGTGAAAGACCGCCTCCGATGTAGTAATGGAGTTGGGTCTGCCGCAGGGGCCGGGACCGGTCCGGCGGCAGACAGATGTAAACTGTTTCCGGAACTGCAAAGGAGGTGTTTTTATGCGCACAGAATACAGAACAGGATATACCAACGGCGCGGAAGTGTTCGCGCGTCTCAAAGATGTCCGGGTCCTTGCGGGGACAGGCATGCTCAGCGCCATTGCCATTGTACTGGGATTTTTCAAGGTCCCGCTTACACAGCTGATCGAGCTTCGCTTCGCGACACTGCCGGTGGCGGTAGCCGGGTATCTGTTCGGACCTGTCTGCGCGGGCCTTGTAGGGCTTGTCGCGGACGTCGGCGGCTATCTTGTGCATCCGACAGGGCCGTTTTTTCCGGGATTTACGGTCACATCCATTATTTCCGGTATCATTTTCGGCTGTATGCTGTATAACAAAAAACCGACAGTCCAGCGGATTTTCGCGGCGCAGATTATTTATACTCTGATCTGCGGTATTCTGCTCAACAGCCTTTGGCTCTCAATTCTGTACGGACGGGGGTTCCTTGTCGTACTCGGCACAAGGCTCGTGAAGGAACTGGTCATGATCCCCGTGAATACGGCGATGCTCTCGGCTCTCATGGAACCTGTCCAGCATGTTTCGGCACCGGAACATATGTAACGCGAGAGACCGGAATTCTGGCTGTATCATTACGCTTTTACGGAAACTGGAGGATTTGCTTATGGAACTGATTCATGTGCAGGGGGAAGAACTGGAACAGATCCGTCTACAGGCATACCAGGCAGTCATCGAGGTCTGGGGAATGGCAAAGCTGCACCGCGGGGATCTCTTTGTGGTCGGCTGCTCCACCAGCGAGGTGCTGGGAGAAAAAATAGGGACGCATTCCAGCATGGAGGCTGCCAACGCGCTGTTTGCCGGCGTTTATCAGGCAATGCGGGAAAAGGGACTGTATCTGGCGGCCCAGTGCTGTGAACATCTGAACCGCGCGCTGATTCTGGAGCGCGAAGCCTGTATCCGGTTCGGATTGGAAGAGGTTAATGTTGTCCCGCAGCCAAAGGCGGGAGGATCCTTTGCCACAACGGCATATCAGCGTTTTCGCGACCCTGTGGCGGTCGAGTCGCTGCGGCAGTCCGCATCCGCCGGAATCGATATCGGCGGAACACTGATCGGGATGCACATCCGTCCCGTGGTGGTTCCGCTGCGCATTCCGACACAGAAGATCGGGGAGGCGTCGATTATCTGCGCCCGTCGGCGTCCGAAATTTGTCGGTGGAAGCAGGGCAGTCTACAATGAAGCTTTGCTGTGAGCAGCTGCGAGGAAAGGCGTATCAGAAGGCGCTGCCTTGAGATAATGTTCCGGGAGAAGATCATAACTCACCGTGAGCCTCTTCCGCGAGCGGCTTTGCCGAAAGCTTTTTCGTGAGATTCTGCTGCGAGCAGCTGCGCAGGGGGAAGCGCGGCACAGGAGAATGGCCAACCGGACAAACCGGACACTCGGATGCCTTGCATCCTGCGTACGCCTACAATACGGGAAGCGCGGCACAGGAGAACAGCAAACGGATACGGCAATGTCTGTGTGCCGGTTAGAAAAGGCGGTAAACCGCATCTGTAAATACGCGAAAGGCGGGTGCCTGCGGCAGGGGTCGGCGCGGCACAGGAAGGAGCTTTAGATATGGAAGAGATGGAATATATCAAACTTCCGCATAGCATTAAGCGAAAAGACGAAAACGGGAAGATTATCGCCGAGATTACTTTCCCGGAGACTGAACCCGGCGTCTATACGATCGACCACACCTATGTGAGCGAAGTGCTCAGCGGACAGGGCGTCGCGGGAAAACTCGTGCAGATGGCTGTCGACCAGATCAGGGAACAGGGCGGGGAAGTCCGCGCGACCTGCTCCTATGCCTCCGGCTGGCTGCGGAAGCATTCCTGAAAAAAGTCCATGAAGCGCAGGCCATGTTTTGCGGTCTGCGCTTTTTTCTGTTTTCCCATTCTGCGCAATCCGGCCGGGACTTCGGAGAGACGGCAGCCCGGCAGACTCCGGGGTGTCGGCAGTCCAGCCGACCTCAGAGAGGCGG
>JAUNJS010000400.1 GCA_030533125.1 Eubacteriales bacterium
TAGGAATAGATGATGACCGGATCCTCGATCCGTTTGGCGGAGTGGAGGGTCTTGGTGATCTGGGCAGGGTTTTTCTGGACAAAACTGCCGGCAATGTCGATCAGCTCCTGGGCGTTTCGATAGGTATTTTCGATCCGCAGCATGGCGGAAGGCCCCATTTTTTCCTGAAACTGTGTGAAGAGGGTGATGTCTGAACCGCTGAAGGCATAGATGGACTGCCAGTCGTCGCCGACGGCGATGACCTTTGCGTCGCACACCTCGCGCAGAGCCCTTGTCAGGTCAAAGCGCTGGCGGGAGATGTCCTGATACTCATCCACAATGATATATTTGAAGCCAAGGCGCTGTTTCATCTCCGCGCATTCGCGCAGGGTGCGGGCGGAATCATTGATCATATCCTCAAAGTCCACCGCCTGCATTTCCTGCAGGGCCTTTTGGTACTCGAGGTAACAGGCCTGGCAGATCTCCAGAAACAGCTTTGTGCGGACGTTCTGTGTGGATTCCTTCATGACCGCGAACTGCATCTCTGTGTAACCGTCGGTCTTGAAATTGGTGATAAAGCGGCAGATCAGCATCACAAGCCTGCGGATATAGCGGTTCCCCTCGTTCTGCAGGATCTTCCTGAGGATCTCCTCGTCGGAGCGCGGGTGGAAGTCCACGCCGTGGGCCCGCAGTGCCTCCTCCAGGTGTTCTGTCAGGGAACGGCCGTCCCCGTAGCCCGAGAAGGTATAGATCAGCTCTGTCCCATGCCTGCGGTGGAGCAGGACCTTTTCATTGACCGCGTCCTTATAGGCCCGGAGCCGCTTCTCATCATAGCGGCTGTTTTGCCCGTCCCGCGTGATCCCGAAATGTTCTATATAGATTTCCCGGTTCCCCTGTCGGATCACAAAATCCGGCGTATAGGGCTTTCTGGCCATCTCGATATGATAGCGGTAGACCGGTTCATAGACGTAGTCGATCCCGTTGCGGTAGAGGAAATTGGCAATTTCCACCTCCTGGGCAGACCGCAACACCTCGTTGCGGATCGTGATCTTCTTTTTCCGCTGGGCATCCATGATCTCGGCACAGTATTCGTCCAGTTCGCTGCGCATGGTGGTGTAGCGCATCTGCGCGATCCCGCGGAAAAAAGCCTCCAGGTTTTTTTCATTCAGAGGCGCGTCAAAATAGGAGGCAAAAAAGAGGATCAGGCTGTGGACCAGGCGCGGGTCCTGCAGGATCTTGCCGCGCAGGTAATCCCGCACGACAAAGAACTTTTTGTCGGCGTCCACGATGTTGACCCGCTCCGGATTCTGCATGTGCAATACGGCATTGCCTGCCGAGTGGAAGGTGCAGATGGGACATGGAATCCTCAGGTCTCTCTGTATACGCGCCCGCAGTTCCTCCACAGCCTTGTTTGTAAATGAAATGACCAGAATCTCCCCGGGCTTCACACCTCTGCGGTCCACCAGATATTTGACTTTGGCCGCAACCGACGTCGTCTTACCCGCGCCGGCACCGGCGATGACCAGACAGTTGTCCTCATCCGTCAGGACCATCCGCCTCTGCGCCTGGTCCAGCCGGATCTGCGGATCCACCGCGTCGAGCACATGATCGAGGTAATCGCGCTCCTCCTCCAGGGCGCGCTCCAGATAACGGACATTGTGGGCGCGCACCCAGGCCGGCTGGGCAGTCAAGTCCCTCTTGATTCCGCCATTGCTTTCTCTGTCTGCTTCCCCCCTCGAAGCTAGTGCTTCCTGTCCCAACTTATCTGCCGCAGCGGAGTCCGACCCCTGGCTCCAGGGTTTCTCTCTCGCAGTGAAGTCTCCGCTCTGCTGATTCAATCCCGCTGCGGCAGTCAGGTCCGCATTCTTCTTCCCTGTAAAACCACACAGATCCAGGACCTCTTCCACGCGCCGCCCGGAAGGAAGTCCGTTTTTTTGGCAGTACAGATCCAGCATCTGCTTGTCCCGCAGGACCTGCAGATCCTGCAGATCCTTCTGCCCTGTCTGCAGCAGTCCCTGCCAGATGCCTGCCGAAATATATCCATTTTCCTTTTCCAGCTTTTCCAGCCTCTTCTTCAGCCGGAACACCTCCTGAAGGTCCTCCGGAAGTTCCGAAAGGCTGCGGTGCGGGACCCCGGAGCGCCTGTGTTTGTCCAAGTGCTTTTCCGGGTTTCCTTTTGGGTACTTCTCCAAGTGCTTTTCCGCCTGTCCTTTTGGACCCCTCTCCAGGGTTTTTTTCAATACAGGGATCGTTTTTACTGCACGCAGAAGAGAGAGCACAGATTCCGCCGCGCTCCCGAATGAATGATCCTTATTCCTTTTCTTCTGTTCTGAATTGTCCATAAGTAAAAGCTGCCCGATCGACAATATTATGCCAAAATCTTCAGAATCTCTGCTGTGCTCCAGACTTCACTCTCCCAGATCCGTGCTCTGCCCTCAGCGACCTCGCAGATAACAGAAGGTACATCCGTGCTGTTGTCAACGATCCGTGTCCGATCCGCTGTCAAATCATTCAGGGACAGATTAATAAAAACGGGATGATCTACTCTGTTGTCGCCTGACTACAAATATTTCTTCAGGCTGGCAGGATCATCCAGCACAGCTTCTACAATGCGGCTTAAAATACCTGTGTATCCTTTTCCCAGAGCCTTAGCTTTTCGAATGGATTGAGGAGTCAGTCGCAGCGTAACGTTCTGTCGTCTGCGTTCTTCCTGATTTGCTTCATGAACACGTCGAAGTCCAGCCAACTGCTCATCCGTAAGCTCAGGACTATCTTCATCGAACACCACAGGCTTTTTTGCGGCTTCTCTCACCTTATGAATCTGCTCCGCGGTCAACTGCTGCCCCTCTTCTAAAGTAAATCTTTTAATTCCCATAATATGCTTTCCTTTCTTTCTTAGGAACTGTAGATAAATTAACTGTGCAGATTGCGTAGAATGGATTTTCAAGTGCAAGGAAAAAAACGCAGCCGTACCGAGGTACGGCGAGGCTTTTTGACGCCGCAATCGGAAATCCAGGCAAGCAAGATGTACAGATTAATTATCTACAGGTCCTTAGTTGCAGCACGTGCGGAGATGATTCGTAAAGACTCTCTGCGTTCTGTATAAACTACCGTCAGAACATCTCCTGCATATCCAATTGTAATATATCTGTCTTCTCTTGAAAGACTATGTGCCTGATCGTAATATTCCATACGATTTGGGTCCAGAAAGACATGGCTTGCTGTTGCAAAATCAATTCCATGTTTATTTATGCTGATTTGTTCTTTTTCTTCATCCCATTCGAAATATAATGCCATTTTTAATAAATGTCCTTTTCCAGCCACCCTATGCGGTTACCTTCCAATTATTATAA
>JAUNJS010000401.1 GCA_030533125.1 Eubacteriales bacterium
CAGCTGACAGGCGGGGTTCCGGGTTCTCAGTGATACTCCGGCATCCATCCCCTGTGCGCCTCGAAGAGCTCGTCGCACATGGCGACGATATCGTCAATGGAGAGTTCCGCGCAGGTATGCGGATCCAGCATGACGGCCTGATAGACGGCGTCTTTGCTGCGGGTGCGCGCCGCCTCGATCGCCATGAGCTGGACGTTGATGTTGGTGCGGTTCAGCGCGGCGCACTGCTCCGGGAGATCACCGATCACGGTCGGCCGGACGCCGTTTCGGTCCACCATGCAGGGCACCTCCACGCAGGCGTTCCGCGGCAGGTTCGTGATCAGCCCTGTGTTCAGGACGTTGCCGCCGATTTTAATCGGGCGGTCCGTCTCCATGGCCTCCATGATATAGCTGGCGTATTCGCGGGAGCGCGTATGCTTGAGATCCGGATTCTCCGTCAGTTCGCGGCCGCGCGCCTTCCATTCTTCAATCTGGCGGATACACCTGCGCGGATATTCATCCAGCGGAACATTAAATCTGTCGATGAGCTCCGGATAGCTTCTTTTTATAAAATATGGCGTGTACTCCGCATTGTGCTCACTGGATTCTGTGATGTAATAACCGAAGCGCAGCATGAGCTCCAGACGGACCATGTCGCCGTGGCGCCCGGTCCTCTGATAAAGATCGTACTCTTCGCGCATGCGGTCCTCTTCGTGGCCGGGAAGCGGCTCGCCGTTCGAGAGCAGATTCCTGCGCTCTTCCCAGGTGCCGATCTCCAGCTTTCCCGCATTGTACAGCCGGGCGCGGCGTTTGATCTCAGGATACAGATCCACGCCGTCCCTTTTGCACTCCAGGAGCCACGCCTGATGGTTGATCCCCGCGATCGTATACTGCACCCGGTCGTCATATCCTATTCCCAGCTCGTTTAACAGAGTCGGGGCGCAGACCTGTACGCTGTGGCAGAGGCCGACCGTTTTTACGGACGTATAGCGCAGCATCGTCCCGGTCAGCATCGCCATGGGATTCGTATAATTCAAAAGCCATGCATCCGGGCAGACTTCCTCCATGTCCCGGGCAAAGTCCATCATCACCGGAATCGTCCGCAGCGCGCGGAACACGCCGCCGACCCCGAGCGTGTCCGCGATCGTCTGGCGCAGCCCGTATTTTTTCGGGATCTCGAAATCCGTGATCGTACAGGGATCGTACCCGCCGACCTGGATGGCGTTCACCACATAGGACGCCCCGCGCAGCGCTTCCTTCCGGTTTTCTATCCCGAGATATTTCCCGATGCGCGCCTTCGATCCGTTGTTCCGGTTGATGGCTTCGAGCATCGCCGCCGACTCATTCAACCGGACCGCGTCGATATCGTAGAGGGCGATCTCGCTCTCCGCCAGGGCCGGGGTCATCATGGCGTCCCCCAGGACATTTTTGGCGAAAACCGTCGATCCAGCTCCCATAAATGTAATTTTCGACATTTTCTCCCTCCTCATCAAAGATGTGTGTTTTCTCAGACAACCGCTTCTTATCTCGACAATCCCGGTCTTTTACGACCGTGGAAGGCTCATCTGAAATATGGGGTTTCCCGACCTCTTTACTGAACTATCCCGCCGCTGCTCCGGCGCGGAAAGCTCGTCACAGATCTGTGTGTTCGCCTGCCTCTGCATACGGCATCCCGTCAGCAACCGCGATCCCGTAGATTTTCAGGTCGACCTGTCCGTCAACGACTTCGACCCCGTCCTCCCTGAGAAGTCTCTCCTGCACGCCTTCTCCGAACGCGAAGTTCCCGGAGAGTTTCCCCTGCGCGTTCACCACCCGGAAACAGGGAATCGTGTCCGGATCCGGATTTCTGTGAAGCGCGTTGCCCACGGCGCGCGACATCTTTTTATTGCCCGCCATCTCCGCGACCTGCGCGTATGTCGCGACATGCCCTTTGGGAATCCGCCGCACAGCTTCATAGATCCTCTTCGAAGGAGTGTCCGTAATGAGGTCGTAGCTGTGCGCGATCATCCTCCGGATCTCTTCGTCCGGGATCGTCCCGTCCAGAATAACCGTATTCCAGTGTTCTTTATTCTGATGATAAGCCGGCAGTACAGCTGCATAGGCTCCCCGCCACAGATCCCGCCAGTCGGGGCCGGCTTTCAGGTTGAGACAGATCCTTCCGTTTCTCTCAAAAGACCATAAAAAAGCTTTCCGGCTCCCCTTTACCCGCACCAGCACCCGGTTTGTCTCACGAAAAGGCGTGTCCGTGTATGTACCGGGGAAAGAAAGAGCGTATTCGAGTGCTTCCTGTCGTGTTTTCATCACCGGTTTTACCCTGCGTACTGCTTAAAAATCGCTGCTCACAAAGGATTCAGGTCTTGTTTTTCTCCCGTTCATTTTACTCCAAAAGCTCCGGCGCTGCAATCGGCTCCCGCTCAAGCGTGCCTGCGGCGGGGGCGTGCTGTTACTGTCCGGGCTGCCACGAAATTCGAGGCGTTTTGCGCGGCTTTTTCGCGCAAAACCCGGGTTTAACGGCGTGCCTGCGGCGGGGGCCGATTATTGCGCCGGGCCACGACAAAAGCCCCGGGGGTTCTGTTCCCCGGGGCTGTCGTAACAGACCTACACTCTGTTATTGTAATCAGGATCTTCTTTTACCTGGGTGTGTAAGTGGTGTGCAGCAGGCTGTGGGCCTTGCCCTTGCCGGGCTCATGCAGGAACTCGTCGTAGAGCATCTGGCAGACGGGGCTGTCGTGCGAGCAGCGCAGCTCGTTCTCTTTGTCGGAGTTGTACAGGACGGAAGCGCGGACAGCTCTGAGGTCGATGCTGTTGCGCACACTGTCTCTCTGGATGGGCGCGCCGCCGCCGTTTACGCAGCCGCCGGGGCAGGACATGATCTCGATGAAGAGATAGTTCTTCTCTCCGCTCTTGACCATCTCCACGACCTTGCGGGCGTTGCCGAGGCCGCTGGCGACACAGACGTCAACTTCCTTTCCGGCGATGCGGTAGGTGGCTTCCTTGATGCCGGGTACGCCGCGGACATCCATGAAATCGATCTTCTCGTTGCTTCCGTCGAGTATATGGGCCGCGGTGCGGAGCGCCGCCTCCATGACGCCGCCGGTAGCGCCAAAGATCTTGCCGGCGCCGGTGGCGATGCCAAAGGGATCGTCAAACTCCTCTCCGGGAAGACGGTTGAAGGCGATGCCCGCTTCCTTGATCATAAGGGCGAGCTCTCTGGTCGTGAGGGCTATATCCACATCAGGGATATCATTGACACCGAGCTCAGGACGCGAGGCCTCGAACTTCTTCGCCGTGCAGGGGATCACGCTGACCACGAAGAGATCCTTGGGATCGATGTGGTTTTTCT
>JAUNJS010000402.1 GCA_030533125.1 Eubacteriales bacterium
GAAAGAATAAGGAAAGTATAAGGACTGAGAGACGGGAATGATTGAAGTAAAGGGAAAGTACAATACTGCCCGTATTTTTACGGAAACATGCGATGAAGCCACGGTTTCACAGGTCAGGAACCTGATGAACCAGCCCTCGGTAGAGGGCGCAAAGGTCCGGATCATGCCGGACTGTCACGCCGGCGCGGGCTGTGTGATCGGCACGACGATGACCATCACGGACAAGGTGATTCCGAACCTGGTAGGCGTGGACATCGGATGCGGGATGCTGGCGACAAAACTCAAGGAGCAGCGGATCAATCTCCCGAAATTCGACAGCGTTTCGCAGGCGGAGGTGCCGTCCGGCATGAGAGTGCGGACGGTTCCGCACAGTCTCGCGGATTCTCTCTCCGCGGAGGATCTGGCCTGCTATCGGAAATCGGGGTGCAAAGTGGATCCGGACATTTTCCGTCTGAGCCTGGGCACGCTGGGCGGCGGGAACCACTTCTGGGAACTGGACCGGGACGAGGAGGACAACATCTGGCTTGTTGTACACACCGGCTCCCGGCGCAGCGGCAAGGATGTCGCCGAGTATTATCAGAAGCTGGCCTATGAGAGCCTGAATCTGACCGGGCGAAAGCGGAAACAGGAGATCTCGCGGCAGAGGGAGGCCTTCATCGAACAGATCAAGGCGGAGGGAAGGGAAACGGAGCTTTCCCGTCTTCTCCGCACCTGGAAACCGTCGCTCCCGGAAGAGGAGACCTCGGTGCCGTATGAGGTGGCGTGGTGCGAGGGGGAGCTGTTTGACGACTATATCCACGACATGAAGATCATGCAGGTCTACGCGGCGCTCAACCGGAGGATCATCACGGAGACCATTTTGAAAAAATGCAAGCTCCACGCGGTCGAACAGTTTGAGACCGTCCACAACTATATCGATACGGACCGGATGATTCTCCGGAAGGGGTCCGTGTCCGCGCGGCAGGGCGAAAAGCTGCTGATCCCGATCAATATGCGGGACGGCGCGCTGATCTGCATCGGGAAAGGGAATCCCGACTGGAACGAATCCGCGCCGCACGGGGCGGGCCGGCTTATGTCGCGTTCGGCGGCGAGGTCCTCGATCTCCATGAAGGACTACCGGGAGTCGATGGCGGGGATTTTTACGACCTGCGTCAACAAGGCGACGCTGGACGAATCCCCGATGGCGTATAAACCGATCGGGGAGATCATCGCGAACATCGAGCCGACTGTTGAGATCGTGTCCCATATCCGGCCGATTTACAACTACAAGGCCGGGGAAGAAACGTAAGGCAGAGAACTGTTGCGGGGAAAAGATGCCCGCAGCAGTTTTCTGCAGAAGAACTACAGCGCAGCGTTCTGCGGGAGGGCTTTATTTGAACACACCAGCAACCTATTGTCTGATCGGCATCAATCTCCTGGTCTTCGCGGCGGAATCCCTGCGCGGCGGCGCCGCCAGCAAGGAGACCGCGCTGCGGTTTGGCGCGCAGTATACGCCGTATATCCAGCGCGGGCAGTGGTACCGGCTTTTTTCGTCGATGTTCCTGCACTTCGGCGCGGTCCATCTTCTCTGCAACATGTACTCCCTGTTCAATCTGGGACCGTCATTGGAATACTTCTTCGGAATTCCGATCTTTCTTTTCCTTTACCTGTTTTCAGGACTGGCGGGGAACCTGCTGACCTTTTTCACGGAGCTGCGCAGCCACCGGTACGCGCTGTCACTCGGCGCGTCGGGCGCGGTGTTCGGGCTCCTGGGATCCTATCTGGTTTTTGCGCTCTGGCCGGGGTACGTCGGGGTCTCGCTTTACAGCGTACTGCGGGTGCTGGTGATCAATCTCGTTTATACTGTTTCCAACAAAAGGATCAACGCGATGGCGCACCTCGGCGGTCTGATCGGCGGAGTGGCGGTCACGGCGGTTCTGCTGTTGATTTTTACATGAAAAGAGGCCGCGATGAGTTTATTTGCGCTCGGCGATCTGCATCTGCATTATCAGTCCGTGCTGAAGGCGCGGTCGCAGCTGCATGACCGCGTCTGGAAAAATCATGAGGAAATATTCCGCAGGAACTGTGAAAAAATACTCACCGACGCCGATACGCTTGTGCTGGACGGCGACCACAGCTGGGGAAGGGACCTGTCGGAATGTGAACAGGATCTGCAGTATATCCGCAGCCTGCCCGGCAGGAAGATCCTGACGCGCGGCAACCACGACATGTTCTGGGATGTCAAAAAGACCGGCCGGCTGAACGAGCTATTCCGGCCCGGCCTGATTTTTCTGCAGGACAGCTATGAGGCGTACCGGGACTACGCCCTGGTCGGCACGAAGGGTTACACGTTCGAAGGACCGTTTTATCTGGACCGCCGGGGGCGGATCGTCGGCTGGGACGAAGAAGAGGAGGTCCATGCGAAAAAGCTTGTGGACCGGGAGCTTGCGCGTCTCAGGAAATCCTTCGAGCTGGCAAAGGCGGACGGATACAGAAAATTTATCATGTTTCTGCATTATCCGCCGACCAGCATTCTCGAGGAGCGGAGCGGCTTTACGGATATGGCGGAGGAATACGGCGCGGAGCAGGTCGTTTATGCCCACAGCCACGGAGAACACCGCTTCCACGACAGCATCCACGGGGAATACCGCGGAAGGGTCTATCATCTGGTCTCCGGCGACTATCTGAAGTGGAAGCCGCTGAAGATTCTGGACTGACGCGGATCAAAACGGATTCACTCGATCAATGAGGTTCAATGGAGATCAATGAAGACGTAAGGCAAAATACTGAGAAGAACGGAACACGGGAGGGAAAAATGGAAACATCGTTACTGAATAATGAACTGATGATCACTGTACCGGACGGGTTTCATGTCATGGACGACGAGGAACTCGGCAGACTGAATTCTTTCGGGGAAAAACCGGGCTGGTCCATCGCGGATCCGGATCGTCATATTACGATTTCCATTGCCTGGAAAAAGAACGCGATGGCATCCTTTTTGCTGAACCCGCGGGAGATCGCGAAAAAAATGGAGATGAGTCTTCAGAAGATAATGGCGCCCTACGGGTACGAGCTGCAGATGTTTGTGCAGGAGAATCTCGGCGGAGTGGAAGCCCCGGGCTTTCGCTATGCCTATTCTGTGCAGGAGACCGGGATGATCGGAGAGTCCCTGTCCATGAAGAAGGGAAAAACTTTCTACTATGTTCACTGCTATCTGCGCAGGGAATTGCTGGAGGAGAGTATTCCCGTGCTGCAGGAGATTTTCGAATCCTGCCGTTGGACAAAGTGAACACGGAAAAACAGTTTTGCGGATAAAAAAGTGTGAAAAGAAATGC
>JAUNJS010000403.1:0-237 GCA_030533125.1 Eubacteriales bacterium
AGGCAGTCATTCTGTCAAGCAATGCGTTCCAGATTTCTTCCTTGCTCTCATAATGCTTGTAAATGCCGGACTTGACCAGCCCAAGGGAAGCGCTCAGATCCCGGAGGTTGGTTCCATCATAGCCCTTTTCTGAGAACATCTCCAGCGCCGCCGTCAGGATCCTTTCCTTCGTGTCCTTTGCCATACAAACCTCCGAAGCATAACAGGTGACCTTTCGATCACCCATTGTAGTGAATG
>JAUNJS010000403.1:247-3286 GCA_030533125.1 Eubacteriales bacterium
TGCGGTTCGTCAGGCTGAAGCTGAAATGAACCGTATGGCTGCTGATGGCTGGCGTGTTGTTGCAGTTTCACCCAATATTGCTATGAGTCATGGATTGGTAGTGACTTTCGAACGGCAGAAATGACCAGCACCCGTAATAACAGAAGCGGGGACAGACTTTCATATATTGGGGGCAGGAGCCATTTCCCGCTCCCGCCTTTATTTTGTAAGGAGTTGTGAAGCAATCCATGGGACCGCTTTTTTGTTTTTGGGACTGATAATGTAAACACTGTCGAAACAGGAAACGCTTGACTTTACTTGCTTTCCGTAGTATAGTGAGCGCAATCTTTTTCGGAAAGGAGCTCTTCTCATGAACCGGTTCGAATTTGTTGCCGTACTGCCCGCGAACACTGTGGAACATGTCCGCACTATCGTCGTATCCGATTGCCGGAAGTTCAGAGAAGAGTAGTTGGTATATCCATATCAATCAACCAGCCGCTTATCTCTGACAGATAAGCGGTTTTTTGATATCATTTCATAAGGGAGTGGACCCAGCCATGCGCGAAGAAACCGAAACGATCCGTACTTACTACAACGCCAATCCCCGGAAGGAATGGGACCGCCTGATGAAAAAGCACCCGTATGAGAAATATATCACGGTCCATGTCATGGACCGGTACATTCAGCCGGGCTGCAGTATTCTGGATATCGGCGGCGGGCCGGGTCATTACTCCATCCATTACGCGAAGCAGGGGCATCCGGTAACGCTGCTGGACCTGAGCGATGAGAACGTGCGTTTCGCGAAGAAGAAAGCCAGGCAGTACGGCGTGAAGATCACCGCCCTGCAGGGTAACGCGCTGGACCTTTCCCGATTCCCCGATGAATCGTTTGACACTGTTTTCCTGATGGGCCCGCTGTACCACCTGATGAATGAGGAGAGCAGAATTCGTGCGATTCAGGAGGCAAAGCGAGTGCTGAAACCAGACGGATATCTGTTCAGCAGTTTTATTCTCATGTTCGGCGGCGTGATTTACGGCTTGCGGGAACTGGAAGAAACAATCCTGATGCCGAGAGAACAGCAGTATTTTGAAGTGGCCGCTAAAGATGAAAGCCTGGCATTTGACGCGTTTACCTATTCATATATGACCACAGTCCGGGATGCGGAACAACTGCTGGCTTCCGTTCCCGGACTGAAGACGGAGACTGTTTTCGGCCAGGAGAGCATCCTCGCTCCGTATAAGAATGAACTGGCAAAGCAACCAAAAAAGATCCGGATGGCATGGTATGACTACGCGCTGCGGTTTTGTGAGAAGCGCGAATACCTGACACACACGGAACATCTAATGATCGTGTCAAAAAAGGATTCGTGACAACGGCAGATTCGTTCTACAACACACTTCATGAGGGGTGACAGAAGATGGCATCAAGCAAGGAATATCTGGATTTTATCCTGGAACAGCTTTCTGGGTTGGAAGGAATCACTTTTAAGCCGATGATGGGAGAATACATCCTATATATGCATGACCGGATTTTTGGTGGGATCTATGACGACCGGTTTTTGGTCAAACCGACAAAATCGGCAGTTGCCATGATGCCGGACGCGGACCGGGAACTGCCTTATGAAGGAGCGAAAGAGATGCTGCTGGTGGATAACGTCGACAGCCGCGAGTTCCTTATGGAACTGCTGACCGCGATGTATGACGAATTGCCTATGCCCAAGCAGAAGAAAAAAGCATCAGGAGGACAGCATGCTGGATATTCTCAGGGATAAAAAAGTCATCTTCTTTGATGTGGGATATACGCTGGACGCACCCGCTTCCGGTGATTGGATGTTTACCAACAGGTTTCTGGAATTGGCCGGTGACAAATTGAAACAGAGAACTGAAACTGAGATCCAGCAGGCGCGGGAAGCAGGGCTGCGCTTTCTGAGTCAGAATCACGTTATTCAGACTGTCGAAGCTGAGATCCGGAACTTCTTTGATTACTACTCCATGATTTCCGATCGGCTGGATCTCGGTCTGTCTGAAAAAGAAAGGGATCAGATTGCCCGGGACCGTGCCTGCAACATGAAAAACTATATTCCGTACCCCGGAATCGTGGAAGTGTTGAGCACACTCAGTACAACGCATAAGCTCGGGATCATCTCCGATACCTGGCCAAGTATTATGCCGCAGTTGGAGTATATCAGTGTTTCACAGTATCTGTCGTTCTGCACGTTCAGCTGTTTAGTGGGTGTGTTCAAACCTGATAAACGGATTTACCTCGACGCACTGAATAAATGCGGCGTTTCTGCTGAGGAAACCGTATTTATCGATGATGCCGTCGGTAACCTGGACGGCGCGACGGCATTGGGGATTACACCGATCCTGATCGCGGCCAATCCGGCTTCGAACGTGGAAACGAAGTATACGAAGATTCGGGATCTGAGGGAGCTGATTCGGTGAAAACAGCGCGGAACGGGGGTAGTTTGATGGAAATCTGGGATCTGTATGATGAGCAGGGAAACAAAACCGGGGAAACCTGGGAACGCTCCCGAGCAAAGGAGATTCCCGAAGGCAGGTACCATATTGTCTGTGATATTCTGATCCGCCATCAGGACGGGAGTTTTCTCCTGACACTTCGGGATTTGCGAAAAGAAATGTATCCTGGCTGTTGGGAGGCCAGCGCAGGCGGATCCGCCCTGGCCGGGGAGACGCCGGAAGATTGTGCCCGGAGAGAGATGCTGGAAGAAACAGGACTGAAAGCTGAAAAGCTTGAACTGATCAGCGTCAGTTACAGACCTCAGTCCCATTCCGTGCTTTACGCCTGGCTGAGTGTCGTGAACTGTCAGAAAGAAGCTGTCCGGCTTCAGGAGGGAGAGACCGTGGATTACCAGTGGATGGCTCCGGACTCATTTCTCAGTCTCATCAGTGAAGAACCGATTCTGAAAATACAATACCCGCGGTACAAACCGTACCTTGACCAGCTGAAGGAGAATTGCCGTATGGAACACGGGAAATACATGAAACGCTGCTATGAACTGGCCATCCAGGCCGGAAAGAAAGGCTTTGACACCTTCGG
>JAUNJS010000404.1 GCA_030533125.1 Eubacteriales bacterium
AATGCCCGAGCGAGCTCGGCATTTGCGTCCACTTTCCTCGCTGCTTTAATCATACATGTCTGCAGACGCGGGACCATAGCCACAAGCATGATAAAACAGATCACCAATCAGAAAAGGAGACGGTTCATCCGTCTCCTTTTTCGTTACCCGTTCTATTTCATCCTGAACCCGGCGGGACCCGCTCAGGACAGGATTACCATCAGCACCGGAATCGTGAGAAAAATGCCCAGCATCGACAGGATGGCTCCTGTGGCGGAGTACTCTTCGTCCGCCCCGTACGCGCCTGCCATCACCGTGATCTGGGAAACGGTCGGAAGCGCCGATTCCACGATGAACACGCTGCGGCAGAGCCCCTGCACGCCCGTCAGCAGACAGATCAGCGCACAGACCGCCGGAGAAACGAGCAGGCGGATGAACAGCATGACCGGTATTCCCTTCTCCATGCGGATATTCCGGATCCCCAGTTCAAAAACAATATACCCGCAGTACATCAGCGCCAGCGGCGTCAGTGTATTGCTGCAGTATTTCGCGAAACTCATGACGATCTCGGGAGGGCGCACGCCCAGAAACAGCATGCACATCGACGCGAGGAGGGCCAGAATCGGCGGTTTCGTAAATATATCCCTGCAGAGCGCGGCGGCCGAATGGTTCTGCGGCGCGGCTGTTCCGGAGCGCTCCACAAGCATCACACAGACCGTCTGCGTAAAGGTCGTGCTGCCGATATAATAGAGCATGACGTATCCCACGCAGGTTTCCCCGAAGAGCTGGGTGGAAAGCGGCAGCCCGATGAACAGGGCGTTCGACAAAAAGGACATCGCCACGAATACGCCGAATCTCTCTCTGGGCAGGCGCAGCAACTTTCCCGCCGCGAAGCTGATCAAAAGACACGTGAGGATCGTTATGTACGGCACGGGCAGATATAGTCCCATCCCCTTAAAGTCGTCCCGCGTAAAATTGTTGAGGATGCCGTTGACGCAGTTCATCGGCACCGCGATGTTCACAACGTAGCGGCTGACGAACTTTTTATCCCCGCTGTCCATCCAGCCCAGTTTTCCCAGCACAAACCCCACTGCCATCAGCGCGAAGATCATAAAGACCGCCGAGACAGCATGCAGGAATTCCCCCACCATATCTCTTCCCCCTTTGAAACTGGTGATTGTTTTACGTGTTTCTTGTATTTTCTTCCCTTTGCGACAACGCGGGCAGGCATAAATACCCCCCGGGCGAAAAACCTGCCGGATCTCCGCGCGGCTCAAGCCTCGTCAACAGGACCAGATGCTCCCCAACCCGAAAACCTGCCGAATCTCCGCGCGGCTCAAGTCCCGTCTGCAGCACTTGTTGCTCCCCACCCCGAAAACCTGCCGGATCTCCGCGCGCGGCTCAAGCCTCTTCAGCACTCGTCAGCAGGACTTGCTGCCCCCGGGCCAAAAAACCTGCCGGATCTCCGCGCGCGGCTCAAGTCTCTTCAGCACTCGTCAGCAGGACTTGCTGCCCCCCGGGCCAAAAAACCTGCCGGATTTCCGCGCGGCTCAAGTCCCGTCAGCAGCACTTGCGGCTCCCCATTCGCGCACGCGCTTTTTCATCCCTTCGATGTCGAGAACGCCGAGGGCAAACCCCTTTCGGACGAGCTCCGGCGGGACGTATGCATCATATTTTTCAAAAACAGGAACTTCTTTCGGATAGACGAGCTCCATCGGGTCAAAATCTGCTTCCGCCTCTTCTTTTACGATTTTGTAAAAATCCTCCGCGCTCACCTGCATCGTAAACTGCAGGCAGTAGGGCCGGGACGGATTCATTCCCTTGAGCCCAAGCCGCTTTCCGCAGCGCAGCTTTAAAAAGCGCTCCAGGGCAAGAAAGGCGTAGCTTCCAAGCCACGGGAACAGAGCCCACATCTTTCCGCCCAGATGGATGAGCGGTTCTCTGTCCATACCGGCCCTGGCGAAGGTTTCCCGCGCCTCCCGGAGCCGGTATACGGCGTGCCGCATCAGGTAAGGGTAGTTTTTCGTCTCGGAGAGGACCCCGCGCATCCGCTCCAGGATCCGCGTGTGAATATCCCCGGCAACATCCCCGAAATATGCCGGGATATTGCCCTTGACAAGGGTGCAGTACACCTTGCGGTGTTTGTGGTCCACCTCGTCGACGATCCAGACGCGCCCTGCGATGGCGATCTTCTCTCCCGCCGGCGGCGGTTTGACGATCGTGCCGAGCTCCTGCGAATCCGCCCGGACCGAATATTCGATATTCTCCTGGAAGACGGCGAAGAACTTATAGTCGTTCACAATCCGCTCCCCGGTGAGGCCGACGATCAGGCCGCCGTTTTCCGTCCGGCTGATGTGGTCGATCTCCAGGAGATGCCGCAGGAGGAGACGGAAATCGTCCCGGCTGATCCGGCGGAAAACGGACAGTGTCAGCACCCTCAAGGCCAGCTCCGCAGGCGTCATCTCCCCACAGGAGGCCAGCGTGCTCATCGTCTGATGATAGAGGAGCGAAAACGGGAGCTTTTCCGTGCGCGGCGGCTCCACGAAGCGCTCCTCGATATAGAGCTGGACGAGCGCGATCCCCTGGATCATGTACCACGGGATCATCTCCGGGAACATCGCCCGGGGCTCCGGATGGTCCTCGCGCATGACAAACCACATCTCCGAGGGATCCCCCCGCCTCCCGGTCCTGCCCATGCGCTGTAAAAATCCGGACACCGTGAACGGCGCGTCGATCTGGAAGGCGCGCTCGAGCTTTCCGATATCGATTCCCAGCTCAAGCGTCGCCGTCGCGCAGACGCTCATCAGGGAATCCTCGTCCCGCATCTCATCCTCCGCGCTCTCCCGGTAGGAAGCCGACAGGTTCCCGTGGTGGATCAAAAAGCGGTCCGGCTCATGATTTGCCTCGCAGTACTGACGCAGATGCTGGCAGACCGACTCGCACTCCTCCCGCGAATTCGTAAAGATCAGGCACTTTTTCCCACGTGTGTGCTCAAAAATATATCCTGTCCCCGGATCCGCGGCCTTCGGCGCCGTATCCGTGGGCGGCTCAACGGTAAGGTATCCCCCTATGTCCGAACCAACGGGTTCCGGAGTCTTTTTCCCGGCCTGTTTTCCGGCTCCTGAATAGAATGCGGACTCCACAAGCTTTCCGACGATCTCCTCCATGGAGTCCCCCGGATTCGCCGCCAGAGTGGACTCCGCGACCAGTCCCGCAGGGAAAGAAGATCCGGGAAACGGGGAACGTTTCCCTCTCTCCCACTCTGCTTCGTCCGCCTGCGGATCCTTGCTGCAGATGTTTCTCTC
>JAUNJS010000405.1:0-901 GCA_030533125.1 Eubacteriales bacterium
CATCCAAATCAGAATTCAAAGGGATTGCGGATGAAGTAAAATCAGCTGAAGGAAAAAAGAAAACAATCATTCGGCCGGAAGATATCAGCTTATTGGAGATGAGTGCCGGTCAGATGGCTGCTCTTTGCACAAATCTTTCGAGGGCTTGTGAAAAACAGTATAAAGATAAAGAAGCGAGGCAGTTTGCTGAACTGGCGGAGTACTTTACTGCGGCCAAACCGGCGCTTCCGAACGCTAGTGTAGAAAATGTTATCGCCATGTTGAAATGGGATATCGGTACCTCCGCCGGTGTAAGGGCACAGGCAGATGCGGATCATGACCGCGGCGCGGCGCGTTCTCTGGTTTGGGGAGAAAAAGTTAGCCGGATGCTTACATCTCTTCTGGATCAGTATCAGCAGCATGGGGAACAACTGTTGGCAGGAAAACAAATCTGGGTTTGTACGGCATGTGGATTTGTCTTCATTGGTGATGCTGCGCCGGAGCAATGCCCTGTCTGCAGGGTTCCGGAATGGAAATTTGAGAAGGTAAACGGGAGGATGTGAAAATGAAGAAAATTGCAGTAAGAAATCTCAGACTTTGTACGAAAGATTGTCTTTGCCTTTTTTCATGTCCTACCGGGGCTACGGATACAGAGAACAGTATTATTGATACAGAGAAATGTACTGGCTGTGGCGCATGTGCTGATGCCTGCCCGAGCAAGGCAATCAGTCTCGTGCCTGTAGAGTATCCAAAGCAGCAGGAAAAAACGGATGCTGTGGTGACAGCTCTGCGGGACATGGCGCAGAGAAAAGCCGATCAGGAAAAAATGGCTTTGCAGGTTGCGGCGTCGACGGATAAAGATGGGCTTTACCGTCTGATGACTGCGATCGGAAAATCTCTCCGCCTGCTTGAGGCAGATTTG
>JAUNJS010000405.1:911-3280 GCA_030533125.1 Eubacteriales bacterium
ATCACGCTTTATGCTTCCGCAAAGCGAGGAAACACGGGAAGTATTGCAGATACTGGCAGACAATCCTCCTGCAAGGGATTTTCCGCGCGAAACGGTTAAAGAATTGCTGGAATCAATGAGACCGGGATCAAAAGCTCCCATTCAATAATTCCTCACTAATACCGTCTGAGAGACATCAGGTTATGAAACCGCAGAAAATGAGTATATCGGTTTTTCCATGGGTATTCTGAGTTTTAACCAGTTTTCTACTATTAATCCTTGACGACGAGCTGGTTCTTACGCGGACGTCCGCGCTTGCCCTTGTTCGTCTTACGTACGACATACTCTGGAGCACAACCTTCCGGGATATCAAAACCAAAGGCTTCGCAGATGTCAACCTGCCGACCAATGAAAGGAGTGATGAACCCCTTCGTGTTCGGATGCTCGATGTAGCGGATCGGGCGCATTTCTCCGAGTACATCCGCAATGGAATCAAAGTCTTCATTCAGCTTTGTCTTTCGGATGTTCCCGAGATAACAGCCCAGGATCTGGGCCACAAACAGGATAAACAGCCGCCCGGTCTTCCCGCTTTCAGACCAGTTTCGCTGTCTGTCAGCACCCATGAGACCCTTCATCATTCGGAAGTACTTCTCCTGCTCGTCGCGGAGCCTGTAATGCTGCTGCGCAGCCATAGGATCTGCGTCGATCTGCAGTGTTGTATTTGCGAAGAAACCCGCCTCACGCTTCTTCCGGTCAACCTTTTTCTCATCGAGAGAGAATCCCTTCAGAAGCCTGGTGGTTTCGTTATAATCGAGTTTGAAGTAGCAGTAGGCCCTTTTGATCGTTATGTCGTCGTCCAGTGGAAACTGATCCTTTAAGAGTTTCTCCAGAGATTCTTTCTGTGCTTTGATCGCGACATCGAGATCAATGAGCTCACCGCTTCTGCGCATCGGATCAAAGTACAGGTTCAGTTTCAGCCTGTCCGCCTTTTTGACATTGTCTCGGCGGCCTTCAATCTGATATTCCAGGTCATACTGCTTGTAGTAGATTCTTTCCTTCGGGTCGATCTCCATCTCCTCTGGATGATGGTCAAAGGTTCCGAATGCATCGATCTCCTTGCGGACATGCTTCTGGCCGACCTTTGTACCCATGATCATCGGCTGCTTCTTGTCGATATAGATTTCAAGGTTACGGATAGATTCGTATCCTCTGTCCGTGATCAGGATGACATCTTTGAATCCGGCGTGATCCAGATCGTGAAGAATGGTCTCCAAACTGCGGGAGTCCGGTGTATTGCCGGCAAATGTCCTGTAGTATACCGGCATGTGCCCGCTCAGTGTGTAGACAACAACCTCCAGTGTCTGGGCCAACGGAAGGTGATCCTTGTTTTTCCCATAGCGGATATCGGAAAGAGAATCGCCCCAGGCGCTGCGGCTGGTAGAGTCCACGGCACACAGTTCGTTGTTCTCCAGCCTTGCGGCGCGGAGTCTCAGAAGATCCATGCGGTTCTGCTCCGTGATATTCTGCGTCAGCATTGTGATATACGGAGAAGTAAGCGGTTTTGCATACGGGGCTTTGGCGACTCTCTGCCAGGAAGCCATCTGATGATACGTATCCTTTCCGCAAAGGAGATACATCGCCAGGGTCATGACAGCATCCGTCATCTCCCTATTGCCGCCAAAGACCTTCAGGAGATCTGCACGGATCCCTGTTGCCTCGGCGATCTGCTCCAGAAGCCAGATATCGCCATAAAGGCGGTTTTCATCCTGGCTCTCAATAACAGGACGCCCGCGTTTCCGGTTTCCAGAAAGCTTTTCAATCTCGCTAAGGTCCCAACCTTCCGGGAAGATCAGCTTTGATCGTTCCTCGACAGGTGCAAAGAGATAAGCCCGTCCGGGAACGAAACGATTGTTGTCATCAACGGTTCCCCAATGGATGCGGCGATATTTTCGTTTTCCGGTATTCGGATCAACAGTAGCCGGCTGTGTGCTGGCGTACCGGTACCCTTTATCGATATGGATCGCTACTCTGTATGGTGCATCAGGATCTGGTTTTCTTGGCATGGCAACCTCCTATATATAGTATAATTATACTATATATAGGAGAGAAGTGCAATTCTAAAATGCCGAAAAATCCTGCAAACACGCTGAAAAAAGCGTTTTTAGTATAATTGTTAGTAGAAACTCATTTAAGACTCAGATGGTATAAGGATGCAGCCTGTCATAAATAACCAGCAGTTTATTTATCTTTTCCCTGAGCTGGTCTTTTGTAATTTCTCCACGGGCATGATTCAATTTATTTCGGCTGCGGCAGATATCGTTATAGATTCTAAGCACCTCCCCCAGGTCTTCCATATTGTTTTGTGAGGTGAGTATAGTCTGCCCGGTGAT
>JAUNJS010000406.1:0-1345 GCA_030533125.1 Eubacteriales bacterium
TATTTGTGTGGCCATCCTTATGCGCCTGCAAGTTTGCAGGTTCTCATGATTCGGGTTTGCCGCCCTTGTCTAAACATCGTTGCGGACTGCCTTCCATTCTTTCAGTATCCGGCTCTCGGAATCAAAGGAGACGCCAATTTTTATAATCTGGCGCAGGTCCGCGGCGTAAGGCAGGGCATACTCTGATTCATTGATCTGTTTCAGGGCGTTTTCCGCCGTGTCGTCCCGCTTGAACTCGAAGATATAGACATAATTTGCCGCTTCGAGAACGCAATCGATTCGCCCTTTAAAAGTGTGCATCTCGCAGAGGGAGAATTTCCCCAGGAGCGTGAAAACAAGGTAGATCACTGTCTGGAAATAATGCTCGAAAGGGGGAGCGTCGGTCGTATAGGGAATTCCGGCGAACAGAGCAATGAAAACATCCTTCATATTGTCCAGTTCTCCCCGTTCTATATAGCGGCGCAGAGTGAAGATGTCCTTTCCTGAACCTGCGCCGCAGTTTCCGGCATATTCGGGCAGAAGGTTTTCCAGAAAGCCGTACTTTACTTCTTCATTCGGGTAGGCCAGAGTGTATTCCCGGGTGACGCGGTCAAAGTCGACGATGGTCAGATATCCCGTCTGATAAAGGAGCGGCGTCAGATCCGGGTTGTCTGCCCGGAAATCCGAGAGCATAGCTTCGCTGGCATAGAGGGTGTGGCTGGTAAATTTCCGGATATCATAGCCGGCCGCCCGCAGCCTCCTTACAAGGAAGGTCGGCGTGCCTGTCTCAAACCAGTAGGAACCGAATTCTTTCGAATAGAAGGCTTTCAGGAGGCTGAAGGGGTTGTAGACTCCCGTTCCCTTCGGATGAAAGTGATAACCGTCGTAGGCCCGTCTCAATTCGGCAAGGCATTCCTTCGGAGAAAGATCCTGGCTTTTTGCAAGGGCGGAAATTTCCTGTGCGAAACATCCGGTCAGTTCTGCTTCCGTTATGCCGCAGATGCCGGCGAAATCCTCGTCGAGGGAGATGTCGTTCAGCTGATTGAGGTCGCTGAAAATGCTCACCTTGCTGAATTTGGTCACGCCGGTGATGAAAACAAAGTGGATGTGCGAGTCCTCTTTTTTAAGGACGCTGAAGAAACTTTTAAAAACGTTTTTGTTGTGCTCTTCAAGGACGGGGTCTTCAACCGCCTCGAGAAGCGGCTTGTCATACTCGTCAATAAGGACGACGCATTTCCGTCCGCTGCCGGCTGAGGCGGATGAAAGAAGCTGTTCAAACCGCTGCCCGAGGGACATGGCCTGATACTGCGCTCCAGATTGCGCCTCCCAGATCTGAAGCTGCTCATCCAAAACATTTTCCAGAGCA
>JAUNJS010000406.1:1355-3277 GCA_030533125.1 Eubacteriales bacterium
GTATGCCTGCCATGCATCCTCGTCCTTCTCCACAAGCTTTTCTATAGCAAGTCCCTTAAAAAGTTCCTTCTTCCCTTCAAAATAGGCCTTCAGCGTAGAGAGAAGGAGGCTCTTTCCGAACCTCCTGGGGCGGCTCAGGAAATACGGGACGTTGTTCTTCGCCAAGTGATAAATATATTCGGTTTTGTCAACATAGAGAAACCGGTCGGTTCTTATTTTTTCAAAACTCTGTATCCCGATTGGAAGCTTTCTCGTCATTTCCTGCATCTCCTTATCCCTAACCCGGATAAACCGGAACCGGCTTACACGAAATTCTGCCATTTTGCGCAAGAAATCATTTGTAGGTGCTTAATATGCAAGGCTGTAAAAAAAGACTGTGCAGTCTTTCATTCTCAGAGTAACACATTTCCAAAAGGGTGACAATCTGAGGAATGCCCGGCAAACAGACAGTCCGGGGAGACTGCCTGCAGAACTGTTGGAACGGCGACATTTTCAAGATGTCATTTATAAACTAATTGGCGTATGTCATTAACCTGATCCTTTCCATGTTTTGACCGCAGCCGGCATTCTATTGTTGACATCCCTTTACAGGAATGCTATTCTCTCAAATATAGAACTTAGCACTCGGAACACGCGAGTGCTAACAGGAGGGGCGCCATGGAACTATCTGATCGGAAAATGAGAATATTGAAAGCGATCGTTCGAAATTATCTTGAGACGGGCGAGCCGGTCGGGAGCAGGACGATCTCCAAGCTCACGGACCTGAAACTTTCGAGCGCGACGATCCGCAATGAGATGTCCGATCTGGAGGAGCTGGGACTGATTATGCAGCCGCACACCTCGGCGGGAAGGATTCCGACGGACGCGGGGTACAGGCTTTATGTCGACGACATGCTCAGCAGCGAGCGGGAGGCGATCCGGGAAGAGCGCAGGGAGCTTCTGGATATGAAGGATTTCCTGCTGAAGAAGCAGGACCGGCTGGAAAACCTCCTGCGGAGCGTGGCAAAGACGCTGGCTGCGACGACGAATTACGCATCGATGATCTCCTCGCCGACGACGAGGAGCAGCAAAATCAAATTCATCCAGCTCTCGCAGGTGGACGCGCACAATGTGCTGGCCGTCATCGTGATGGAGGGAAACCTCATCCGCAACAAGGTGGTTCCGGTGGAGGAGGCGCTTTCCTCCGAAAATATGTTCAAGCTCAACATGCTCCTGAACACGAACCTGTGCGGTCTGGCGGTCGAGGAGATTACCCTGGGACTCATCGAAAACATCAAGCGGAGCGCCGGGATCCACACCGCGATCGTCAATGATGTCTTCGACGCGGCGGCGGAGATTGTCCGCAGCGAGGAGGAACTCCGGATCTACACCAGCGGCGCCAACAACATTTTCCGGTATCCGGAGCTCGCCGATCATCAGCGCGCGAGCGAGATCATCAGCGATTTCGAGGAAAAGCAGGCGCTGGGCAGCATTGTTCAGGAGACGCTGGCCGGAGAGGGCACAGGCGGCATCCAGGTCTATATCGGCGACGAGATGCCGGTGGCACGCATGCGCGACTGCAGTGTGGTCACGGCCACCTATGAGCTCGGCGAGGGCATGAAGGGCACGATCGGTATCATCGGGCCCAAGCGCATGGACTACGACAAGGTCGTCGGCGTCATGAAGGAGATCATGGCGCAGCTGGATTCCCTGTATAAGCCGTCCGGCAGGACAGGCGGCGGACAGAAAGGGTCCAACGGGCAGAATGGAGCGGGCGCGGCGGCAGGAAGCGCCGGCGCGGACGGAACCGGGAAAGGCCCCGGGCAGCCGTTTACGGTGCCGGATATCCGGATCCCCCAGATCAAGCGGATCGAGGTCAAGGAGACGTGACCTGCGAAGAGGGCGGATTGCGGGAGCGCGCGGGAGAGCCCGGGCGCGGCGGG
>JAUNJS010000407.1 GCA_030533125.1 Eubacteriales bacterium
GATGGTAAAGTATAACCATCATAAAAAACACTGCTTTTATGGACAATTCCTGCAGGAGGTGTAAAATGAAAACCAGCCGCTTTAAGACTATCTTGTTCTGTGTTGACGTGACTGAAAGAAGAGAGGATCCATTCGATCCGGGGCAGCCGGAGATTACTTAAAATACAGCCGACCTGTATAAGGATAATGAGAGGCAGGAATAATCATGAAAGATATCAGGAAAGCTCTTCCAAAAGGAACCGTGCTGATGTTTCCGGGGATTTCCTGCGAAATAGGAGAGGAGATCGGGCGCGGTTCCAACGCGCTGGTTTATGAGGGGAGTTATAAGGACGCGCTGGAGCCGGACCGGCTACACCACGTTCTGGTAAAGGAGCTTTTCCCTTTTGACAGCAAGGGAAGGATCTACCGGGAACAGGACGGATCTGTTTTTGTAGACCCGGAGGCGCAGTCAGCTTTCCTGATGCATCGTCAAAGCTTTGAAGCCGGAAACAGAGCACATCTGGCGCTTCTGGAAACATACCCCGATCGAATCGGTGCGAATCTCAATTCCTTCATAATAAACGGGACATTGTATTCTCTGCTCGGTGTGAGCGGCGGCACCAGTCTGACACAAGTGCAGAAATCACCTGCACGGTCTGTGCGCACTTGCGCGGTGCGGCTCCTGGCTGTTCTGGATGCCCTGGAAGTATTCCATCTGAAGGGACTTGCGCATCTGGATATCGCACCGGATAATATACTTCTTCTGGGCAGCGGAAACCGGGAGAGGGCGCTTTTGATTGATTTGAACAGTACCATGGATATCAGGTCGATCAGGCAGACCGAATCAATGGTCTTCAGTATAAAGCAGGGATATACCGCGCCGGAAGTCCGACGGGGACGCATCAGGGATATTGGTTTTGTTTCGGACCTGTATTCGGTCACGGCGGTTTTCTATTGGATGATCACCGGGACTGCTTTAACTGATTTCCAGATGGTCCGCCCCGTTCCTCCGGACGTTTCGAATATGAAATGTATGAAGGATGAGCCTGAAACAGTAAAAGCGTGGGTTCATGAAATCCTCAGGCGGGGGCTGCAGACGATTCCAGCCCGCAGGTATCAGAACGTTTCCCTTATGCGCCGCGACATTGAGGAACTGATCGATCGGATCGACGGGGTCGGAATCACGCACTGGGCTCTGTGGGAAGCCGGGCGGAAACAGGTGGGGCGGATGATCCGCAGGAATCCTTCTCTGTCTTTTATCCGTGATTCGGCAGCTCTCTTTCCTTCCATGGTGACGGATGGAAACAACGATTATCCGGCAGACGAGTACATCAGAAAATCAAAAGAAAACTGCATGCTCTTAGCCGGAGGAGGCATGGGTAAGACCACATCCCTTCTGCGCATTGTTTTTTCTGATGATCCCCGGTATGCACCGGACCGTCCTGCGATCATGTATCTGTCCCTGTATGGATGGCAGGAAGGAAACAACTCTTTCATCATCAAAAGTCTGCTGGATGTTCTTCATTATCGTCCGGAGACACACACATATGAGGATGCCGGAAAAGCACTGAATGAGCTTCTTGACCGTCCATTGGTATCGCCGAGAGGCAGTTCTCCCGTCATGCTGCTCCTTTTGGACGGTTTAAATGAGGTTATGGGTGATCCCGGGCCGCTTCTGGACGAGATTATCCGTCTGTCATCCCTGCAGGGCCTGAGAATAGTTGTGGCAAGCCGTACCGCGGAAGAAGTCCTTCCTTTTCAACGTCTACATCTGACAGAGCTGCCGGACAATATCGTGAAAGAAGCTCTTTCCAGGGAAGGTATGCTGCTCCCGGAATCCCCGGAAATGCAGAAATTGCTTCGTACGCCGATGATGCTGTCCATGTACATCAAATCAGGACAGATCGAACAGAGACAGGTCAGAGCCGGGACCCCCGAAGAGCTCCTGAAGACATATCTTTCCGCATTAGAAGAAAAAACTGTACAAGACCTGTCGGAGCAGACAGACAGACGATGGCAGATCGAAGCTGCCATGAACCTGGTGCTCCCGGCAATCGCTTCGGAGATACATAAGAAACAGCGCGGATTGAGCGACTCGGAGCTGCTTCCCGCAGTCGAAAAATGTTATCGGATCCTGAACGGACGATTATCCAGACGGTTTTTCCCCCGGTGGATCGGACGAACGGCAGCGATCCGGGGAGATGCCTCAAATGCGGAGGAATGGTACGGGCAGGTCATCCAGAAAATCTTATGGAAACAGCTGGGGCTGATCGTACAAGACGAACAGGAAAGATATACTGTCTCGCATCAGGTAATCGAGGATTATCTGCTGAATCTGGACAGAGAGAACCGACAGAAGATCCGGAGGTATCACAGGACCCGCACGGGAATCCTATGTATCTGCCTCGGGATCATGCTGTCAATCTCAACGGCTGTATATAAAAAATACATCGCGCCTCCGCCCTATGAAGAATCATATGCCGAGACTATAATGGAAAGAGCGCTGGATGCCTATGTCAGTGCCGGAAAACAATATGAACTTCTTTCCGGCCTGAATGAATGCGCCATGAATTCTCCCGAATCATTTGAGCAGGAACTTGAGTTGTTTAAAAACACGATCCCGCACAGAGGACTGCCGGCGGATCAATCGCTTGAATATCTTTCGGAAATGCTGAATACTGGAGAAGTGATGCCATGGTCCAACAAGCCTTTGGATGAGAGTGCCTGCAAAGAGCTTTTGACTCTTGCGGACAGCAGGGAAGAGGAATACAGCCTGTATGCTTCGGTTTTGGAATATGTAATGTCGGATGAATTTGCCTACCGGCACTATGGCAGTGAATTTCCTCAGCTTCTTGCAGGGCTGCTTGAAACGGACGCGGATATTGCTGCCGAGCTGTACCAGATCGTCTGCGCGCCTCACCTGAAAGGGAGATATGCCGACCATTCAGTGACAGCAGTCTCTTACGAGAACCTGTTTTCCTCCGTCCCGGAACAGAACAAACACCTGACGGGAGAAAATGAAAAACGATCCATTCCCCGCCTGTCGACCCTGGAAGGGGAAAGGCAGGACCGGTTATCCGAATTGTATAAATGCGGTGCATTTGACAGCTATCAATAAATCTGCCCGTACAGCCGTCTCATCCCTATGGCCCGGGCAGTCATCACCGTGACCGTGACTGCGGGCTGACCGGAGGAGTCTTATCCCTATGGACCGGGCAGTCATGATGCTGTGGCAATCTAATCAAAACAGTTCATTCTTTTTCGATGCAATAACCCTGTAGAAATCAACAGAAA
>JAUNJS010000082.1 GCA_030533125.1 Eubacteriales bacterium
CTGCAATCAGACACCGCGCAAGCTTGCTTGCAGCGGGGGCTGATTATTGCGCCGGGCCACATGTATGAGCAAAAAAGCTACACGAAGCACGGAGTGCTAGTGTAGCGATTTGCGGGAATTCAAATTTCATGGATTCTTCACAGGACTGATGCTATAATAATATTGCGTTTTATGTGCCTGCCGGGGCCTGCCGTGCCCCGGATATTGCTTGTATTTCATGGTGCAGAAGGTGGATGTATGAGCGAGAAAGAACAGCAGCAGAAGATCTTCAGAAAGAAAACCCTGGACCGCATCAGCTCGCCGGAGCAGCTGACGGAGACGCTGCGTGTGACCGGAGTCGGGATCTGGGCGGTCCTCGCCGCCGTGATCCTGTTTCTGGCGGGCCTGTTTGCCTGGGCGGCGATCGGCACGCTGGAGACAAAAGCCGAAGCCAAGGTCGTCGTACAGGGGAATTCCGCGCAGGTCATTACGGTCGGGCAGCAGTCCATGGAAGCCGGCATGCCCCTCCGCGTATCCGAGGTGGAAACGAAGATCATTTCCGCGAATACAGATGAATACGGCCGCTCCGTCGGGTACGCGGACGTCCCGCTTCCGGACGGGATCTACGACGGAACGGTTGTCGTGGAACAGACGCATCCGATTGAGTTTCTGACAGGAAAGAAGTGAGGAAACGCCGCGGAACGGCAGAATCCCCTCAGAATCCCCTCATCAAAGACATTCCGCCGGCGGGAAAATCTACCGGCTTGGACAGGCAGCAGAGTATCGGAGAGAATATGCGTCAGAAAAGAATCAGGCCGACGCTGACAAAGGGCGTGGCGAAGGTTCCCGTGGTCATGCAGCTGGAGGCGCTGGAGTGCGGCGCGGCTGCGCTGGCTATGGTCATGGCTTATTATGGGAAATGGGTGCCGCTGGAGCAGGTGCGGGTGGACTGCGGTGTGTCCAGGGACGGCTCCAAGGCAAAAAATATTTATCTTGCGGCGGAGAACTACGGATTTACGGTCAAAGCCTACCGCATGGATCCCGAAACCATCCGGGACAACGGGGAATATCCCTGCATCATCCACTGGAACATGAACCATTTTGTGGTGCTGGACGGCTTCCGGGGGAAATGGGTATATCTCAACGACCCCGCGCGCGGCAATGTCAAAGTGAGCTGGGAGGAATTCGACCGGGCTTTCACCGGCGTCGTGATCATTCCTGTTCCTTCCGAAAGCTTTGAACCGGGGGGAAAGCGGCGGAGCACCCTCGCGTTCGCGAAAAAAAGGCTGTCGGGCGCGGGACCCGCCGCGGTTTTCGTCATGCTGACCACGGCAATCACCTATCTGTTCGGGATCGCCAATTCCGTCACCTCGCGGATTTTCATGGACCGTCTGCTGACCGGGATCAACCGCGAATGGCTCATGCCCTTTATTTACATCATGCTCCTTCTGGCGGTGATCCAGCTGGTGGTGACATGGGCACAGTGCGTCTATTCCCTGAAGATCAACGGAAAACTGTCCGTTGTCGGAAGCAGCACGTATATGTGGAAGGTACTGCATCTGCCGATGGAATTCTTTTCCCAGCGTCTGGCGGGAGACATTCAGTCCAGGGCGGACATGAACGCGTCCATAGCCGGAACTCTGGTGGATACGTTCGCTCCGCTCGTGCTCAACACCGCCATGATGGTGTTTTATCTCGTGCTGATGCTCAGGCAGAGTCCGATGCTGACCATGATCGGTCTGCTTACGCTGATCCTGAATATTGTCATGTCCCGCATCATCTCCGCCAAACGCGTCAACATCACCCGCGTGCAGATGCGGGACGCCGGCAAGCTGGAAGCGGCCACGGTGACCGGGATCGAAATGATTGAGACCATTAAGGCCAGCGGCGCGGAGAACGGGTATTTCCAGAAGTGGGCGGGCTATCAGGCATCCGTGAACGCCCAGGATGTAAAGGGCAAAAAGACGGATCAGCTGCTTGGCATGATCCCTGTTTTTTTCAGCACGCTTGCCAACTACGCGGTACTGGTCCTCGGCATCTATCTGACGATGCGGGGACAGTTCAGCCTGGGCGCCGTGCTGATGTTCCAGGGATTCCTGGGTTCCTTCATGTCCCCGGCCATGACGCTGGTCAGCGCCGGACAGACCATTCAGGAGATGCGCACCGAGATGGAGCGCGTCGAGGATGTGATGGAATATCCGGTGGACGAGAATGTGGCGGAGCGCGCGGCGGAGGTCACGGACCTGTCCAAACTCCGCGGAAACATCGAGCTGAAAAACATTACGTTCGGGTATTCCCGGCTGGAGGAGCCGTTGATCGAAAACTTCTCCCTGAAGGTGCAGACCGGCGGACGTGTCGCTCTGGTGGGCGCCTCCGGCTGCGGCAAGTCCACGATTTCCAAGCTGGTTTCCGGGCTGTATCAGCCCTGGAGCGGCGAGATTCTATTTGACGGAAAGCCGCGCCGCGCGTATCCGAGGGAGGTCCTCGTGGGATCCCTCGCCGTCGTGGACCAGGACATTATTCTCTTTGAGGACACAGTGGCCAACAATATCAAGATGTGGGACGCTTCCATCCAGGATTTCGAGATGATCCTCGCGGCGCGGGACGCCAGTATCCACGACGATATCATGCAGCTCTCCGGCGGTTACCAGCACAGGCTGTCCAGCGGAGGAAGGGAGCTGTCCGGGGGACAGCGTCAGCGGCTTGAAATCGCCCGCGTGCTCGCCCAGGATCCGACCATCATCATTCTGGACGAGGCGACTTCCGCCCTTGACGCCAAGACGGAATATGAGGTGGTCAATTCCATCCGGGACCGCGGCATCACCTGCATCGTCATCGCCCACCGCCTCTCTACGGTGCGCGACTGCGACGAGATCATTGTCCTCGACCGCGGAAAGGTCGTGGAACGCGGGACTTACGAGGAGCTGATGGCGATGGACGGCGCTTTTGCCGACCTCGTTGCGAACGAATAAGAAAGGCGAGGGCTTAATCGCAATGCCCGACGGCGACGGACGGCTTTTGCCGGCCCCGCTGCGAACGAATAAGAAAGGCGAGGGCTTAATCGCAATGCCTAACGGCAGGGACGGCGCTTTTGCCGGCCCCGCTGCGAACGAACAGGAAAGACGAGGGCTTAATCGCAATGCCTAACGGCAGGGATGGCGCTTTTGCCGGCCTCGCTGCGAACGAATAAGAAAGGGGGAAGGGCTGTGCCGTACCCCGCGCGGCTCCCGGAACGGAACAGGTTTTCCGGACCCGTTTCCGGAAAAAGAGAGCGCGCAGTCAGGGAATGGAGGCAGTCCGTGACGATGTGAGCTGGTTTGAAAGCCAAATCGAAGAGCGGCGGGAAGCTGACCAGAAGCTCCTGGAGGAAGCTTTTTTCAATGTGTCCGGCGCTGTGCTGGGGCACAGGATGGCAGAGAAGATCCATGAAGCGCAGTTCATCACGAAAAATGCCATTGAGGAGATTCTGAAATATTATCACTGCAAACCGGTGGAAATTCCGGATACGCTCAAAACGGCGGAGGAACAGCTGGATTACAGCCTCCGGCCCTATGGCCTTATGCGGCGCAGTGTGGAGCTGACGCAGGGGTGGTACCGGAATACATACGGACCGATTCTCGCCTTTACAAAAGACAGAGGACTGCCGGTGGCGCTGATGCCCGGCACTTTGTCCGGATATACATATTTTGACGCGGCAGCCGGCAGACGGAAAAAGATCAACGAGGCTGCGGCCGCGCTGTTTGAAACGGAAGCGCTGTGTTTCTACCGGCCGCTGCCGCAGAAAAAGCTGGGGATCCCCGACCTGCTGCTCTATATGAAAAGATGCGCGTCCCTGAGCGATATCATCCTCCTGGTCGCCGCGACTTTTGCGGTCACGCTGGTAGGGATGGCGATCCCGCAGATCACCAGATTTCTGACCGGACCCGTCCTGAAAAGCGGGCGGGCGGGCGCCCTGATCGGAATCTCGATTGCCCTGATCTGCATTTCCCTGTCCTCCCAGCTTCTCACCAGCACGAGAGAGCTGATCCAGGAGAGGCTGAATACCAGGGCAGGTCTGGGCGTGCAGGCGGCGATGATCATGCGCCTGATGTCCCTGCCGGCCTCCTTTTTCAGGAAGTACAGCGCGGGCGAACTGAAGAGCCGCTCCATGTCGGTGAACCAGCTCTGCTCCCTTCTGCTCGGCATGGTGATGAGCACCGGTCTCACCTCCCTGAGCTCGCTCCTGTATATTACACAGATTTTTTCCTTTGCGCCGGATCTTCTGTTTCCGTCGCTCATGATCATTCTGGTGACAGTCGGCTTTTCCATCTTCACGACGCTTTCCTATATCCGGATTAACAGGCGCCAGATGGAAGTCGACGCGAAAGAATCCGGAATGAGCTATTCGCTGATCACCGGCGTGCAGAAAATCAAACTTGCCGGCGCGGAGAAACGGGTTTTTGCCAAATGGATGAATCTCTTTTCGGAGGGCGCGGAGCTGGCGTATAATCCGCCGCTTTTCATTAAGATCAACACCGTCATCTCCACGGCGATCAGTCTTTTGTCCAACATCCTGCTGTATTATCTGGCAGTGAAGTCACGGATGGAACCTTCCGCCTATTTCGCGTTTACGGCATCCTACGGCATGGTCATGGGAGCGTTCATGTCCATGTCCGGCATCGCCCTCTCGGCCGCCCAGATCAGGCCCATCCTGGAAATGGCGGAGCCGTTTCTTAAGGCGGAGCCGGAGACGGCGGAGGGGAAAGAGATTGTTACACGGATTTCCGGAGGGATTGAACTGGACCATGTGTCGTTCCGCTACAGCCGGGACACGCGCTATGTTCTGGACAACCTCTCGCTGAAAATCCGCCCCGGCGAATATGTCGCCATCGTGGGGAAGACCGGGTGCGGCAAGTCCACCCTCGTGCGCCTGCTGCTCGGCTTTGAAAAACCGGAAAAAGGAGCGATCTACTACGACGGCAAAGACATCGACAGCCTCGACATTCCCTCTCTTCGGAAAAAAATCGGCACAGTCATGCAGGACGCGGGCCTGTTTCAGGGCGATATCTATTCCAATATCGTCATCACCGCCCCCGAGCTGACAGTTGATGAAGCCTGGGAGGCCGCGGAGAAGGCCGGGATCGCGGACGATATCCGCGCCATGCCGATGGGAATGTATACGCTCATCGCCGAGGGGCAGGGCGGGATCTCCGGCGGACAGCGCCAGCGCATCATGATCGCGCGCGCCATCGCGCCGAAGCCGAAGCTCCTGATTTTCGACGAAGCCACTTCCGCGCTGGACAACCGGACACAGCGGCAGGTTTCCGAGGCGCTGGATTCCATGGGCTGCACGCGCGTGGTCATTGCCCACAGACTCAGCACCATCCGGCACTGTGACCGTATTCTCGTGCTGGACGGCGGCAGGATCGTGGAAGACGGGACCTACGAAGAGCTGATTGAGAAACACGGTTTCTTCGCGGAGCTTGTCGAGCGGCAGAGACTGGTATACAATACAGACGGTGAAAAGGAGGAAGAGCCCTGAGTTTTCCTTTTTTCCGGCGGCCGGCACCGCGGCGGAGAGTTTACACAGACGAAAATAAACCGGAACAGTCCTGAAATCGATGCTCCTTTATCGGAAGTCTAAGAGAAAGACAACAAGGAGACGCCTATGTTTGACAGAAAGATCTACCGTTCGGATATGCTGGAATGCGTACTCTGCCAGGACGCCCCCTGCAGCAGGGCCTGCAGCAGGCTGGATCCGGCCGCGATGCTGCGCAGCATCTGGTTCGGGAATGAACGTGCGGCCGCGGACCGCTTTCCTGACCCGAACCCGTGCGCGGACTGTTCCGCGCCCTGCGAGGCGGCCTGCGTGCGCCCGCACAGGGTCGCGGTCCGCGCGCTGATGACGAAGCTGTCCGCGGAAGTAAAACCGGATCTGGAGATACACGCGTCCGGGAAAGCGGACCGCCTGCGGACGGATCTGTGCGGGATTCCGCTGGAGAATCCTTTTCTCCTGTCTTCTTCTGTCGTGGGCAGTACCTATGACATGTGCGCCAGGGCGTTCGAAGCCGGCTGGGCGGGCGTCTCTTTCAAGACGATCTGCTCCTTTGAGATCCATGAGGCATCGCCCAGGTATTCCGCGGTCACCGGAGACAACGGCAGCATTATCGGCTTTAAAAACATCGAGCAGCTCTCCGACCACAGCGTAGAGGAGAATATGAGAGTTTTCCGTCAGCTGAAGGAGAACTATCCCTCCAAATTCATTCTCGCGTCCATTATGGGCCAGGATGACGCGGAGTGGGAGTATCTCGCAGGGATCTGCGAGGAGAACGGGGCAGACGCGGTCGAGCTGAATTTCTCCTGTCCGAACATGATGGAAGAGGGGCTTGGCTCCGACATCGGCCAGGTGCCGGAACTGGTGGAGCAGTTTACCGCGGCGGCGCGGCGGGGTACGAAAATCCCCGTCCTCGCGAAGCTGACGCCGAACGTGGCGCGGATGAGTCCCGCGGCGGAAGCCGCCATGCGCGGCGGAGCGGACGGCATCGCCGCCATAAACACCATCAAGAGCATTACGGGCGTCAATCCGCACACCTATGTCACCGCCCCTTCGGTTCGCGGGATGTCAGCCGTGGGCGGGTACAGCGGCTGCGCGGTCAAACCCATCTCCATGCGCTTTATTGCCGAGATGGGCCGGAACCCCGCGCTGGACGGCCTGCACATCAGCGCCATGGGCGGGATCGAGACCTGGAAGGACGCCCTGGATTATATCCTTCTGGGGGCGGACAGCGTCCAGGTCACGACGGCAGTCATGCAGTACGGATACCGCATTGTCGACGACCTGCGGTCCGGACTGGAGTATTATCTCGAGGAGAAAGGCTTCGAAAGCGTGAAGGAGGCGCGCGGGCTGGCGCTGGATTCTGTCAGCGAGACGACGGATGTCCTGGAGCGGGATACCGTTGTTTTTCCGAAATTCCACGCGGAGAAATGTATCGGCTGCGGCAGATGCGCGATCTCCTGCGCGGACGGCGGACACCAGGCGATCCGGCTGTCGGAAGCCCGGAAACCCGTGTTCAACGGCAGAAAGTGCGTCGGCTGCCATCTCTGCGTGCTGGTCTGTCCCGCGCGGGCGATCACGCCCGGACGGAAGCGGATCCCGAAACCCCGCCCGCAGTGAGAGCGCGGGACGCGCGAAGCAGCGCCCGGTTTATTCATAAATGCTTGTGCACAGAAGGCCATGGACACATGTAAATAATTAAGAAAAGGAAAAAGGGAAAGTGCTTCCTCCGCGCCTGATCGCGCTGTCCCCGGAAAACAGGGACAAATCACCGCAGAACACTGCGATGTGCGGATGAGCCGGAAAAGTGAAAAGAAAAAACGGAGGATACAATGATGATGCGGGAAATAGATCCTGATCTGCTGGAGTCCGTATCAGGCGGCTCCGAATGGATCGTCGAAAACAACACACAGGATCCGCGGGAAGCGGCCCCGGGAATACAGAACGCGCCTGCGGGACAGGATTCGGCCGGCAGTGAAAGCGGGATGATCGGAGCCGGTTTTCTGGACAGGGCCGCCCTTCAGATGGACCGCCTGAAGGGGTCTCTCACGAACAGCGCGGTCAAAAAAAGCGGCTCCTGAACATCATTTGCGAGCGCATCGGCCCAAGGGGCGGACATGAGCATGGAGATCTTTTTAGCGAAGAATGCGCAAAAAGATCGGGAACGCGAACGGGTGGAGCGGGTCGGGAGCGCGCTGGCGCGGCGGCACGCGCAGTTTTTTACATACGTGGATTGCGGCTCTAAATCATGGAGCAGAGGGTTGAAAACAAAGAGAGGAGAGAATCAATGCTGAATATTCAAAAGACCATCGAAGACAGCAAAGCAGTTTACACACTTGAGGGGCGGCTGGACACCGTTACGGCACCTGATCTGGAGAAAGATCTGAAGGATTCTCTGGACGGCATTAAAGAACTGGTGCTGGATTTTGAAAAGCTGGAGTACATCTCCTCCGCGGGACTCCGGGTTCTTCTGTCGGCGCAGAAGACCATGACGAAACAGGGGGAAATGAAAATCATCCATGTCAGCGAAACCATTATGGAGATTTTTGAAGTGACCGGTTTTTCCGATATTCTGACCATTGAATAAGAATAAACAGGTCCTTATCTTCGTCTGCGTATTAGATACCGCTATGTAACAAGCATTATGAGGGGCGGTTGTCTGACGCTTTATAGTTGAGTCTGCCGCGCCTTTCGCGCGGCACAGGGGGGAAAATGGAAAGAACGGATAAAATACCGGTTAACCAGCAGGAGGACAGGACTAACGCGGCTCTGGATATGACAGATGCCTTTATCAGCGAGCAGGGCATGACGGGGAAAAAAGCGATTCATCTTCGTCTCCTCGTGGAGGAGACGCTCGGCATGGTGCGCGCCATGACCCATGATTTCCAGGGCGTGTTCTGGATCGAAGAGGAAGAAGGAGTTTATGAGATCAAGCTCCTTGCCAATACCGAGATGAACAAAGGGAAAAAGGACGGCCTTTTGTCGGTTTCGAAAACCGGAACGAACGTGTCGGCAAAAGGCTTTATGGCGAAGATCGGCGACTTCTTCGAGAACGGAATTCTGTATTTTAATGACGTCATGAAAATAAAGCCTCTTCCACTGGATGAAGACAGCGAGTTCATGGATTATGTTTCCATGGGATTCTGCATGCCGTCGGATCTCGCGTCCGACACTCCGCAGATGATGCAGGCGCAGATGATCTGGTCCCTGAATCAATACAGGGAATCCCTGGAAGAAGCGCCCAGGGAGGAAAAAGTAGTACAGACGGCCTGGGACGAACTGGAGAAATCCATTGTCGCGAGCATTGCCGGGGATGTAATTGTCGGCGTGAAAAAGAACCGCATGTATATGAAGATTATTGCACCGATCGACGCGGAAACATGAATAAACAGCGGGCAAGCGGCCGCAAATGCCGTGCTCGCAAGGGCATTTGCGGACATTTGCGGCCATCCTGATGAAAGGCTTTGGAGGTGAAAAATGAAGGACGCCATCGATCTGACGGCCCTCGTTCTTCAGAGCGCACCGGTGGGAGAATATGACCGGAGAGTAGTCCTGCTCACCCGGGAGCGGGGGAAGATTGCCTGTTTCGCGCGGGGCGCGCGCCGCCCCGGAAATCCCCTGATGGCGGCAACCCTTCCGTTCTGTTTCGGTACCTACCGGATCCGGCAGGGCGCGAATTCCAACGCGCTTGTGGAGGTAAAGCTGCATACCTTTTTTAAAGACCTGCGGGAGGACATGGAGGCGGCCTGCTACGCCTCCTATTTTTCGGAGATTCTCCGCTATGTCACCCGGGAGAACAATGATGAGGCGGCGCTGCTCCTTCTGGCCTACCAGTCTTTCCGCGCCCTCGAATCCCCCAGAATACCTAACCGCCTCGTGCGGGCTGTCTTTGAGATCCGGACAATCGTGATCGAGGGGGAGTTCCGGGTGCCGGAAGAGACAGATCCCTTTTCCGCCGCGGCCGGGCAGGCCGTCCGCCACATTCTGGAAGCTCCTGTCCGGACGCTCTATACCTTTGCCGTCTCGGAGGAAGTCCTCGGGGAGCTGGAGCGAATCGCGGCGGTCTCCATACAGCGGAGCCTCGGCTGCCGGTTCCAGAGCCTGGAGGTCCTGCAGGCGCTGCTGGCGTAAGTCCCGCGTCGCTCGATCATCATCCCACAAACGGCGCACGGCATATAGTTCTGCATGCGCGCTGCCGGCGTAAGTCCCGCGTCTCTCGATCATCATCCCACAAACGGCGCACGGCATATAGTTCTGCATGCGCGCTGCCGGCGTAAACCGCACGAAACAATCCGAAGAGCTTTTACTCCCCGGCAGAGGCAGCCACGCTGCCATGGCAGTATACATTGCATTCCTTACATTCGACGCAATCCTTACATTACCTTCCATTTGACGCAATCCTTACATTACCTTACATTACCGGTTACCGCATTACCGCATTACCTGATCAGGTATATATTCTTACGGTTGAAAAAAACACCTGACTGTTCTATAATAGCAGTTCAGGTGTTTTTTTTACCGGAAAAGAGAATAAAGATTAAAGGAGTTTGATCAGCATGGAAAAGACTATGGACAAGATCGTTGCGCTGTGCAACAACAGAGGATTCATCT
>JAUNJS010000083.1:0-5159 GCA_030533125.1 Eubacteriales bacterium
TTTACAGCGCCGCGCCGCCGACCGGGCGGATGTTTACAGGGCTTCGCCGCCGACCGGACGGATCCATGTTTTACAGGATCGCGCCGCCGACCGGGCGGATGGAGAGGACGTGGCAGCTGCCTTCTCCGATTGCCGCGTCGATTCCGGCGCGGAAGGTTTCGAGCATGTCGAGCGGGACGAATGCCTGGACGGTCCCGGCAAAGCCGCCGCCGTGGACACGGTGGGCGCCGCGGCCGGCGAGGAGGACATCGCAGAGGGCGAGCGCAACGTTCACGGCCTGGTTCCGGACACTCCCTTCGACGGCCGTGTTCTGGAGATATTCATAGGAAGAATGACCGGAAGCGTTGACGATTTCCAGGAATCTGTCAAAATCGCCTTCGCGCAGGGCCTGCGCCTCCTGCTGCGCGCGCTCGTTGTCCAGGACAAAATGCATGGCGCGCAGGAATGCCCGGTCGCCGCACTGTTCGCGGATCTGCGCCGTTTTTTCCATCAGCTGCCGCGCCGTGATTCCGCGCAGATACGTCTGTCCGAAAATCGCCGCGACACCTTTCATCTCCATGGGAATGCCCGCGTAGGCGTCGGTCAGGTCCGCGTGACTGGAGCGGGAATCAATGATACACAGGGCATAGCCCTCTTTTGCGAGGTTGAGGTCAATCTTCTCGACGACCGGCTTTTCCACGTCCGCGAAATCAATGGCGACAACGCCGCCGACGGAGGACGCGGACTGGTCCATCAGACCGCTGGGCTTGCCGAACCAGATGTTCTCCGCCTTCTGACCCATTTTCGCGATCTCCACCGCGTCGAAAGTATTGTTGCAGTAAAAATCATTGAGGATAACGCCGGTCAGCGTCTCGAACGCCGCGGAGGAGGACAGTCCCGATCCGCCCAGGACACTGCTGGTGCAGTAGGCGTCAAAACCGCTGACGTCAAAGCCGCGCGCCCTGGCCTGCGCCGCCATCCCCCGGATCAGCGAGGCGGTCGATTCCTTCTCCGACTCCACCGGCTCCGTGTCCGCCAGATCCACCTCGATCATGCCGTATCCTTCCGAATAGAAACAGATGCTGTTCTTCCCGTTCGGCGCCGCCGCAGCGACCGCGTCCAGATTGACGCTCGCCGCCAGCACACAGCCGCACTGATGATCCGTATGGTTTCCGCCGATCTCCGTGCGTCCCGGAGCACTGTACAGCCCGATCTCTGACGCCTTGTTCTCCGGGAAAGTCACGTCGAACCCCTCCGCGACCTTCGCCAGCCGCTCCGCATACCCTTCCGTCTGCGGTGACACACAGCCGTACACCTCTTCAATCCTTCCGTTCAATGCTCCTGCCCGCAGCTCCTGCGTCAATGTCTTTCGATCATGCATTTTTCCGCCTCCCCTGACCTGTTTATGTCTCTTGCCGTTGTGTATCTGTGTTTTGACACTCCGTTTTATTATACTATTTAAAAATGTATCCGACATATGGAAAAATGCACTCAGAACATGCACTTTCAGCCATTTCATGCTCCCGGATCGCTTCCCGGACCGCTTCCGCGGTATCAAAAGGCCGCAAGGCACACCCCGCGCCCGTGCCGGACGCTCCTCCCCGCGCAAAACGAAGCATTTCTGGCATGAAATTGTGCTGTTGACCGGTCCGTAAGGCGTTTTCCACCGCCGTGGACAACCCGGAACAGAAAGTGTCTCGTTGCCGGCCAAGCGTTGACCGATAGAGTCAAACCAAATGACTCTGCCGGGACCCTGTCCGTTTCATTTGAACATTCTTTCAGGGTATGCTACCATGGTAACCGGACAGAAACACCTGAGGGGGACCTGCGGAAAACTCCTGCGGAGGAACCGGACAGAAACACCTGCGGAGGAACCGTCGGAAGCACGTGAAGGATGTGGCCGGCGCCGGTAAATGCGCCGGTGCCCGCGGAAGACAAATCTGATTTTTACGGCCTGTCCATATGCGGCCGGAAGGGATTTTTGATACAGAAGGGATTTTTGATGCATTGGAAGAGATTCAGGTCATTTAAAAAAATCAACAATCCTCCCTTTCTGCTGCTTGGAGGGATTACGCTTGTCATGCTGATTCTGCTCCTCGGAATCGGTTCCGGGGTCGATGCCGGCAGCGGGCGGACAGATGTGACAGCAACAGACAACGGAAATGGCGGAGCGGCGGCGGCCGAAAAGCCCGTGCGGCAGGAGCCGGCATCGCGCTGGCAGTATCTCCCGCTGCACGGGACAACGGAGACAGCCTCCGGTTTTGACGGGCTCGCGTTTACCGACAGCAGCGCCGCGGATCCGGATGCGCCGTTTTTCCGGCTTACGGAGGATTCAGATACCGGCATCTGGCATGGATATGTGCCCGCCGAGATGAAAGGACCGCTTCGGGTCCGGCTGGGAGACGGCGAGTACCTGCGGATCGCGCCGGCAGACAGCGGGGATCCGGCTCCGGGGGAAAACGACGAGGAAGCGGAATCCGGGACAGACGGCGGCGGAAGCGGCACTGAAACAGCCGAAAGCTCCGGAAATACTGAAACCGGTGATACAGGAAACGGCAAAAGCGCTGCGGAAGCGGCCGATTTCCTTTCCGGAGACACGCTGCCTGTATTTGAAGAGGGGGCGCATTTCGCGTTTACAATCCTGGACGCGGAGGGACAGTCTCTCGGGACGGAGGAAGTCGTCTTCCATTTCACTGAAAACATCCCGTCGATGTATATAGAGACGGAAAGCGGTTCCATGAAAGCGGTGAATGATGACCGTCACCACGAGACCTCGGAAGCCGCCGCTTACCGCATTTATCTTACGGGCGGGACGCCCGATTCCGGAGGGCGGTGCCGCATCAAGGGACGCGGCAACAGCACCTGGTCGCAGAAAAAACGGCCCTACAACCTCAATCTGGATGAGGAAAACGTCCTTCTGGGCATGGACAGCTGTAAAAAATACGCGCTGATCGCCAATTACTGGGATTCCACCCAGACGCGCCAGTACTATGCCTTCCTCGCGGCGGAGCGGCTGGGACTTGCCTGCACACCGCAGACACAGTTCGTGAATCTGTATCTGAACGGCCGCTATCAGAGCCTGTACCTTCTCACCCAGCGGATCAACGTCAACGGCGGCACGGTCTCCATCGCGAACCTGGACAAAGCGAATAAAAAAGCAAATGAAAAGCAGCTGACGGAACTCGCGCGGGAAGCGGAGGCCCGGACAGAGGAAGCTGCCGGCGGGGAGGATCCTGTAACGGAGGAGATCGAGCAGACTGAGGATCCACTCCCGGAGCGCGTCGTCATGTGCGACGACGGGAAAGGGCATGAAGCCGCTGCCTATGCGTGGGAAAACGATCCCTCCGACATATCCGGCGGCTACCTGCTGGAGTTCCAGAACCGCTATAAGGACGAAGATGTATGGTTCGAAACGGAGACTCTGCACATCTCCTTCAAATCCCCGGAGACTCCCTCCGTCGGAGAATACGAATACATTGCGGGTTATGTCCGCGAAGCGGAGAAGGCCCTTTTTGCGGAGGACTGGACAAACCCCGATACCGGAATGTCCTGTTTTGACTATTTTGATATGGACTCCTGGGCGCGCATGTACCTGATCCAGGATTTTTTCGTGCAGTCCGACGACGAATTCTACAGTTTCTTCTTTTATAAAAAAGAAGGAGATCCGCTGCTCTACTGCGGACCTGTCTGGGATTTTGACCTGTGCCTGGGCAACATGAACTGCGGCGACTACTACAAGACCTCCGCGCAGACCCTGTGGCTGAAGGACGGGCGGAAAAAGTGGCTCCACCGCATGGAACAACACCCGGAGTTCTCTGCTCTTCTGGCGAAAATCTACCTCAAAGAACTGGAGCCGATTATCAGAAACCTGCTGGAAAAAGAGTATGATGCCACTGTCAGCCGCCTGGAGACAGACACCAATCTCAATTACATTCGCTGGCACAAAAACCTCAACTACCGCGAGCGAACCGGCCTCGTCCGCAGCCTTCTCGAAACCAGAGTGCAGTTTCTGCATGAATACTACACGGACCCGTCGCAGTTCCACCGCCTTCTGTTCCACTTCGCGTGGGATGATTTTTCCTATTATGTAAAGGACGGCGAATCCATGGGCTTTCTCCCGACACGGGAATACGGAGAAAAACAGTCCACCCCCCAGAGCAATGCCAACGGCACAATCACCGGATGGCAGGATCCCGTAGACGGCAGCCTCCTCCGGCCGGACGAACCGATTCTGAAGGACCGCGAATTCGACCCTGTGTATGCGCCCGAGTGATCCACCCCCTGTCCCGCCGACATGCTTACAGATTCAGTTCCGCTTCCGGTTATGCAGCCATGTAACCGGATTTTGCCCTGCGGGATCGAAGAATGTGAAATCTAAGAATATGAGATCGAAGAAAAAGACACGCCGGCCGGGGCATTTTCAGACATGTCAATCCCTAATCCGCATAAAGCGGAAAAGCGCTTGCGATATTTTGCCATTTTGTGCAAGAAATCACTTGTAAGCGCCTAATCCGTGAATATTCCGCAGCCGAAGCGTATATCCGCTGTGTGCCGAAAAACCGCGAAACCGCTAAAACCGCTAAACTGCAAAAGCCGTAAAAACCACAAAAACCGTAAAAAGCGCAAAAACCGGAGAGCAGCCTCTCCGGTTTTACAGTTTCTCCGCGCCTGATCACGGTGTTCCTGAAAACAGGGATCACTAACCGCAAATAATGTGGTGCAAGGAAGATCAGGTTTTGTTTTTCAGGAAAATCAGCAGCAAAATCCGTCCAGCGGAACCTGCCGGAAGACAACCTCTCCGGTTCCGCTGTGCTCCAGTATATTGACATGCGTGAACCCGCACGCGAGACACGTCCGGACGGCAGCCTCAAATCCCCCGTCCAGCAGTTCCTTCTGATGCGCGTCGGAATTGATCAGAATCTCCCCGCCCATTTCCCTCAGGCGCTCCAGCAGAAAGCGATTCGGGTAAAACTCCGCTTTCCGTCCCCGGTTCACCGCGCCGCAGTTCACCTCAAAAGGCAGTCCCCTGGAAACCAGATACTCCATCGTCTCCAACGCGGGCATGATATACCGGCGGTCCGTCTCCTCCAGAAAACGCGCTTTGTCGTTAAAACAGACAACAAGATCGAAATGCCCGATGAAAACGGGACACCGCTTCTGCCGCGCCTGCGGCTGACCGT
>JAUNJS010000083.1:5185-10113 GCA_030533125.1 Eubacteriales bacterium
CGGGAGAGCGGCTCCGGCTGATCATTTCGGGAGAACACCTGCAGCATCTTCTCATACACCTGCGCTTCCGTCTCGTAATACGCCTTTGCCAGGCGATACCAGTCTCCGCCATATTCCTCCCGGCAGAACCCGGCGAGCCGCTCCAGCGTATCATCCACAGTTCCGGGCGGACCTCCGGAAGGAGACTCGATGAAATGCGTGGATCCGATCAGATACTCCATTTCTCCCAGCAGGCGCGCCTCCTCCGCAGAACGCGGCACAAAGAGCGTGTCCAGCTCCACCCCCCGCAGAATATCCAGCCTTCCCCGGTATACCTCCTGCAGCCTGCGAATCTCCGCGTCATACGCCGCGAGATCCATGGTGATGTCCGGATCCATATGCCCGGAAAACCCGAGCTGCTTAAACCCGATCGCCAGCGCCTGCTCCGCCATTTCCTGCGCCGTGTTCCTACCGTCGCAAAACACAGTGTGGGTGTGAAAATTTCCTGACAGACACCGCGTTTTTATTCTTTTTTCTTCTTCTTTTCTCTGCTCTGTCTCCATCTCCCGCTTCCTTATTACATTTCAATCACATCATTACATTTCTAATTGCAATTACTTTTCTCGTCTATATCTTTACGGCCTTTATGCTCCGGCTTTTTCTTTATGCTCTGTCATTTCCCGCCAGCTGTCGTTTCCCTCGCACCCCCCGGTAAAGCGCAGGACACAAAATCTTAATACAAATCCTGTCAAAAAATGAGAATCAAATATGCCGTTCCCTCTCAGATGTGCTATGATGAGTGAGGATTGCCGGAGCGTCGGACAGTGGCGTCTCAGCATTTGCGTCCGCTTTCCTCGCTGGTTTATACATATTTGTGGTTATGACCTTCTGTTCACAAACATGTATGAATAAACTACGCGCTGCTCCGCGCGTTCCGCGCTCTCACAGCGCTCCACCCATTCGGAATCCGCTCATTTTGTACCCGTTCCGGGTACAAAATGGCTCCTTCCTCATGTGTGGGCGCTCGCAAATGTCCGCAAATGCTCGTGCAAGCACGGCATTTGCGACCGCTTGCTCGCTGTTTATTCATACTTATTATGAGCATGGCTCACAGACTCATATTGATTAGAGGTACGCATTTTGGTTAAGATATTCCACGATTTTATCTGCCGGATCACGAATCCCGATTCAGTGTCCGGTTCGCCATATTCATCCGGCATTTCGGGTTCATCCGGTTTTGCCGATTCGTCCGATTCAGCCGGCTCATCCGATTTATTCGTTTCATTCCAAAAGACCGGAACCGCAGAATACGGCCGTTTTATCCGCAGGGCATTTTCAATACTGCTTGCGGTGCTGGTGGCCTGTGCCGCGGCGGGCTGTGGAGGAAATGCCGCCGGCGGCAGCGCCCCTCCGGAAACCTCGATGGCAGGTTCGACACAGACCACAGACGAATTCACGGATGAATTCGTGGATGAGTTCGAAGATGATTTCGACGGCAGCGATGAATCTTTCGGCGCGGACGAAGACGCGATCCTTGAAGATTCCATTTCGGGGTCTGCAGACGCGGAATCAAGGTCCGGCGCGGCATCTACAGAAACATCCTCTGTCTCCGGAGAGTCCGCCGCGGCAGGAAACACGGAAGAGCCTGCTGCCGAATATACAGACGACGCGGACGGCTCCGGCATTCTCGAAGACCTGGACTACGATCCGGACGACGCTTCAGAGACTGACGAGGACGACGACGCGGACACCGGGGCCACTGACGAACAGACAGATGAGGACGCGAATGAAGGCGCGTCTGTATTTTATACCGACGAAGACGAGGACGCGGACACCGGAGCCACGGATGAACAGGCCGGCGAAGGCGCGTCCGGGGTAAATACGGACGAGGACACCGACGCGGACACCGGAGCCACGGATGAACAGGCAGATGAGGACGCGAATGAAGGCGCGTCTGTATTTTATACCGACGAAGACGAGGACGGCACAGGCGAAAACGCGTCTGTCGCAGAGACCGCAGATGCCGCTTCTTCGGACGCCGCTTCCGGAAACACCTCCTCTTCCGATGCCGCTTCCAGGGATGCCACATCTTCCGATGCCGCTTCCGGGGACGCGGCCGCTTCGGCCGCGGCGGCTGCCATGCAGGACGGTGTGCCTGCGCGCACAGATGCCGAAAAGGATACGGCGCTCATGGAATCCGTTCTGTCAGAAGCTCTCGTGGAGTGTACCGGCTGGGGGCAGTCCGCAGGCAGTTCGTTGCGCGCCGCATCCGCCGCCACAAGCCTGCTGCAATGGTCCAACGAGGCAGCCGCGGGAAATGCGGATCCGGAGGCACTGGACAAAGCGGTCCGGGAAGAGCTCGACAGACTGTCCCCTGAACAACGCGAAAATCTGAAATCCAACTGGGATTTTATTTCTTACGACGTGGATTACATCCTTGATGAATTCGATTCCTTCCGGAACGTGCTGGAAGACGCCGGATGCCTCGAGGCCGCGCGGGAAGCCGTCGCGGATAAAAACGTGCTGCACAACTGGAAAGCTGCGTCCGGCGCCCTGGAAAACGCGTTAAAAGAATAAAACCGCCGTTCTGCGGGGCCGGATAAGCTTCCGGGTCCCCACGGCTGTGAAGCTGCCCTGCCCCAATAACAGCAGAGAGTGAACACGGACGCAGCATAAAAACATCAATATAATAAAAACGAAGCCATCATATCATTCCGGGCGGCCGAAAAGCCGCCCGGATTTTTATATCTGTCAGAACTTTTTATCTGTCAGAACTTGTTAAAATGCACCTTATAAAAGGGCAGACTCTCCGGTTCGGTGGAGGGCGGATTTTCATCCGGAATCCCGAGAGACAGGATTGCCTCCAGCCGGTATTCCGAAGGGAACTGAAGCAGCGCCCGCAGGAAATCCTCTGTCGGTTTGCCGTTCAGTGCCTCCCGCAGGCGGCCCTGGATCCAGCAGCTGCCAACACCGAGCGCGGAGGCCATCAGATGCATGTTTGCCATCACGATGCTGCAGTCCTCCACCCATACGTCCGATTTGTCTTCCTGCGCGATGACAACAATCGCGGCGTCCGCCCCGACCAGCATCCTGGAGGACCCTCTCAGCCGGCATCCGGACATGTCGATCAGTTTCTGTCTGTCCCTGACGATGATCAGCTCCCACGGGCGGATTCCTCTGCCCGACGCCGACGAAAGCCCCGCCATGACAATCTGGTTGAGCTTTTCCATCGGGATCGGCTCACCGGTATAGCTTCGTATGCTTCTCCTGTTCAAAAATACATTCATCATATCTTCGTTCATTTTTTCCTCCTCTCAGAAGCCATGCGTAATGAGACCTTTATTCTGTACGTCGGCTGTACTGTATTCATGGGCGGCAGTAATTGCACGGCACATACCCCATGTCGATCAGTTCCTGCCGCGAGCCGTTAAAACCCTGCCTGTTTTTCCTGCTCATTTTCTCTACGGATGGACAGTCCGGCAGGTGAAAAATAAGGCTGCTGACATTCACGATATAGTCCCAGGTTTTTTTTGAAGACGTTCCCGAGGTGTCCGGGGCTGTTTCGGAAGCTGTCCCCGGTTCATCCGCAACTGCTTCGGAACTCACCTCCGGAGAACTCCCCCCCGCTTCGGATCCCGCCTCCGTGGATTTTCCGTCTGTTCCGGAACCAGCCCCCGGAGAACCTCCCCCCGCTTCGGAACCCGCCTCCGGGGATTTTCCCTCCGCTTCGGAACCCGACTCCTTTCCGGAAGCTGTTTTCTCTGTTTTCGTATCTGTTCCGGAAAAAGGCACCCCCTCGCTTTCTCCGGTTGCGTAGTCGATTTGTACTTCCGGCTGCACATTGTAACAGAAAGCGCAGAATTGAACCAGCGGATCCTCCACGGAACGCGCTTCCATCAGCACCCCGTCGGCGAGCAGATTCCGCCCCTCAAAAACAGGCGTCACCCGGTACAGGACATGTTTCCCGGTTCCGGCCACATAAGCAAGGACAGAGTCCTCGTAGGGCAGCATACCCTCGATGTTCATAAACCGCGTGCCGGTGATCAGATTCCGCGCGTTGGCATTCTGGCCCGTCAGCTGAAACCCTATGAGATGACAACGGTTATACAGATAGTTCCCGTCGATCCCGTCATACTTCACGGTGTGCCAGCCGGTGGGTTTGATGTTCGCTATACTCTCCCTCTCAGATTGCGGGAGCGTTTCCGGACCCACCAGCGCGACGGCTCCCGTGCACCGCCCCAGAGAATCCAGCGCGCCGTACCGCTGCCAGCCATTCCTGCCCGGATCCTCCTGACCGGATTCTCCCGCGGAATCCGTTTCCTGCGGGCTTCCCTCTCGGGCAGATCCCGTTTTCAGCAAGCCTTCTTCCCCTGCCTGGTTCTCTCCCTCGGAGTCCGTTCCCTTCGGGCTCCCTTGCCCGGCGGAATCCGTCTCCTGCGCGCCTTCCTTCGCCCCCCTGCTCTGCAGGCCTTTCGTTTCCGTTTTCAGCAATTCCGCGATCATCCCTCGGGCTGCCGCCATCTCCGGCTCCGAAAAAAAAGGAACATCCTCATGGACATCCACCCAAGCGGTGCCGCTGAACGAAGGCACATCCTCCGCCGCAAAACCGGCGGGAAGTCCCGGAAGAGGAAGACCGGAATCGTCCGTCTCCGAAGAATCCCCGCCCTGTGGAGAGTCCGCGTCCCGGGAAAACCCGCCCTGCGTGGGTTTCCCGTCCCGCGAAGAGCTTCCGCCCTGTGTAGCTTCCCCATCCCGCGAAGAGGTTCCGTTCTGCGGAGAGTTTCCGCCCTGCGCGGAGCCGGCAGCCAGCGTGGATTCCGGTTTCTGCGAATTGCCTGTTTCCTTCCGGAACCGGCACCCGGAAAGAAGAACCACAGTCATTATAAAAAATAATAGTTGAATAAAGGGTCTATTTTTCAAATACATTGTCTGCTTTTCGGCAGCCTTTC
>JAUNJS010000408.1:0-1681 GCA_030533125.1 Eubacteriales bacterium
TAAGAAATTCCTCAGTCCCGGACAAAATAATGCCGGCCCAGCCATTTGGAAAGGCCGTCCAGCCCGGGGTAGACAATGCGTTCGGTCATGTTCTGGTGGTCAAGCATGTCGCGGATGCGCCAGCGCAGTTCTTTTTTGATGATGAAACGCGCGGTCAGCATTGTGTGCGCATCCAGAAAACCAACGATGTCGTCCATGGCATCCGGGATGACAGAGAAAAAAGAATACTGGTTCACGATCCGCTTATCCAGGGACGGCGGCTCTATAATGACCATGGATCGGTCCTGCATGTCCCGGTCATACTGCTCCAGGCTGTCGCACACTTCCCGGAGCATGTTCACAGAGAAGACCGTCGTGTTGTACTTCTCGATGATGCGCAGGTAAGCCTCGGGCAGCATATCGTGCAGCTCGTGGATATCGATGCGCCAGACAACCGAGTCCCGCACGTCCATCTGCTCCAGATCGTTCTCTGTCATCGAGAAATGCAGGGCGACCATGGGGGAAAAGGTCCAGTCGAGCAGACGGGTGGGAAGACCGTGGTGCTGCCCCAGAATCATCTGGTTCCAGATCGAGTCTTCAATCGTCGGTTCCTCCAGCACAGCGTATTTAGTGAAATTCAGCAGCATCGGGGGCTCCAGCAGCCGGCTTTTATCCTTACAGTTACGGCGAAGGCTTGTGGAGAGAGTGAAAGACGCGTCCGGCTCTCCCCGGTAAATAAACAGATTCCTGTGCCGCCCGAGATCTTCCCGGTATTCCTGCTCGGAGATCATTCGGAACAGGTCATCCATGGTTCGGATTTCAATATTGCGGATCATACATGTACCCCCTGCATTCCTGTTTTGACCGGCGGTTCGGGTCAAAAAGCGATAAATGAAATGAACCGCCCTGCCGGAGCTTCATATCGTATATTTTACAGTATTTTACAACAGAGGTGTTAGCAGAAGAGCAGCAGAAGGCGTGGATTTGAGCAGATTTGAGAAAGAAAAAACTTGCATGACGGAATGGCGCATGCTATAATCGTTCATGCTGTTCGGGGAAAACGGTTCTTTGAATTCAGACCGGATGTATTTAAACCTGCAGCATGGAACTTTTTGAATCATACAGAGCGCTTAAACCAGTATCCGCATTCCGGCTGTTCCGTTGGAAAATGTTCCGGGGCATCGCATGCGGCATCAGGCGTTCAGGTAAGGAGGAAAAAACAATGAGAGAGGGAATCCATCCCAAGTATTATCAGGCAACTGTCACCTGCAACTGCGGCAACACATTTGTGACCGGTTCTACGTCTCCCGAAATCCACGTTGAAATCTGCTCCAAGTGCCACTCATTCTACACCGGCACCCAGAAGACGGCAACCGTCAAGGGACGTATCGACAAGTTCAACAGGAAGTACGGCCTGGGCAGCAACTGAACCGGTACACAGTACTGACGATTCAGAAAACAAACGGCAAGGTGACAGAGGGAAAACCCCTGCTCCTTGCCGTTGTTGTTTTATTTGGAGACAGGATTTATAATGTAACAGACAGGAAGCGCGGAGCGCTTCCGCGGATTTCGCGGAGCGAAAGACGCAGGTCCCGCAAGGGACCGGTCTGTTAATGAGCAAAATGCGGAGCTTTTTGCGAATCTGTTACAGGAAGCGCGGAGCGCTTCCGCGGATTTCGCGGAGCGAAAGACGCAGGTCCCG
>JAUNJS010000408.1:1781-3257 GCA_030533125.1 Eubacteriales bacterium
CAAGGGACCTGCCACCACACTACAATACAGGCAGGCAGATTATATGAAGGAATGCAGGCAGCGCAATTCGGGGATCGGCGGTCAGGCTGTCCTTGAGGGCGTTATGATGCGCAACAAAGAAAAATATGCCATCGCGGTGCGCAAAAGCGACGGGAGCATTGTTTTAAAAAAAGATACATATAAAGGAATCCTGGCGGACTCCGTTTTGAAGAAGATCCCCCTGATCCGCGGAGTGTTTGTGTTTATTGATTCCATGATCCTCGGTCTGCGGTGCACGAATTATTCAGCGGAAGTGTATGCCGAGGACGAATCGGAGGAAACCTCTCCGGAGAAAAAAACAGGGAAGGACAAGATATTGGTGGAGTCCTCTCCGGAGGAGAAACCCGGTCAGGACAAGACGCCGGTGGAGTCCTCTCCGGAGAAAAAACCCGGTCAGGACAAGACGCCGGAGAAATCCTCCGCAGGAAAGAAACCCGGGAAAGATGCGGCAATGTCGGAGATGCCGGAAGCGGAAAAACCCGGTCAGGACAAGACGCTGCCGGAGGTGTCGGAAGCAGAAAGCCCCGTACGGGACAGGCTGCCGTCGGAACTTTCCGATGCGGAAAAATCCGGACAGGAAGGCGCGGCTGCGCAGAAAAAGGAATCTTCCGCGGAGCAGATCCTGACAGCGGTCGTCATGGTGGCGAGTTTCGCGCTGGCAATCGGACTTTTCATGGTGCTTCCTTATTTTCTTGCGTCGAACGTCGTAAAACTGACGGGCAGCGCGGCACTGCTTTCACTGTTTGAGGGGATCATCCGCATCACGATTTTCGTATGTTATATTCTGTTGATTTCTCAGATGAAGGATATCCGGAGACTGTTTCAGTATCACGGAGCGGAGCACAAATGTATCAATTGCCTGGAAAACGGGAATGCGCTGACAGTGGAGAACGCAATGCGGGCTTCCAGGCTCCACAAGCGATGCGGCAGCAGTTTCATCCTGTTTGTCATGATGGTGAGTATTATCCTATTTTTCTTTATCCGCGTCCGGAATCCAATTGCCCGCGTGGGGCTGCGGATTCTCCTGCTGCCGGTGATTTCCGGTATCTCCTATGAGTTGATCCGTTTCGCGGGCAGCTCGGACAATCCGGTCATCGCGATCCTGTCCAGACCGGGACTCTGGCTGCAGGGCCTGACGACAAAGGAGCCGGATGCAGAGATGGTGGCGGTTGCCATTCAGTCGGTTGAGGCGGTTTTTGACTGGCGCGCTTATCTGGATACAGATCCTGCGGATCAGGAAAATACATGCCGTTGAAGGAGATCAACTGTTACCCGGCGCGAAAGGCACCGGGGAGTACGGTGGTCCCGGGAAAGTGTGCTTTGAAGGAGATCAAATGTTTCCCGGCACGGAAGGCACCGGGGAGTGTTGTGAACCCTGACAAGCGTACTGATGAAAGAATCTTTTGAGAATACACAGAAACACTTATAACACTTATA
>JAUNJS010000409.1 GCA_030533125.1 Eubacteriales bacterium
CTTCCCGTATTCTTCCCGCGTATTCTTCCGACGCGCGGTGTACGGCGTGTTTTCCGCTCCCGCCGATGCGGTCCGGTTATCTACCGGGATGCTTTTATATGACCCGGCGCTGATGAACTCTTTTGCTGGCGGTTCATTCCGGTTTCCAACCGGGATGCTTTGGATGCTTTCATACAACCCGGTGCATGAACTCCGCTCCCGCCGATGCGTTCCGGTTATTTGCCGGACTGCTTTCATATGACCCGGCGCATAAACGCACGCTTTTCCGCCTCGGTTTCAACGATGTCGATCTCCGCGCCGAGTCTGCGGAGTTTTTCCGGGAAATCTTCGTATCCGCGCTCGATGAAATGAATTTCACCGACTTCCGAGAATCCTTCGGCTGCGAGGGCCGCGATCACGAGCGCCGCGCCGGCGCGAAGGTCCGGGGAGATGAGTATGGCTCCCGTGTATTTTTCGACACCTTCGATAATCGCGGTTTTGTCTTCCACGACGGTAATATGCGCACCCATTTTCGTGAGTTCCTTCACATATTCGAAGCGGTGTTCAAAAATACTCTCATGGATAAAGCTGATACCGCTGGAGAGCCCTAACAGAACGGCGATCTGCGGCTGCATGTCCGTCGGGAAACCGGGATACGGCAGGGTTTTTACATTTGCGGAGCCGAGGCGCCTGGCTGCGACAACGCGAAGCTCGTCATCCGATTCATGGATCTGACAGCCGATTTCCCGGAGCTTGGCCGAGATAGAGTCCAGATGCCTGGGAATCACGTTCCTGAGGGTCACATCCCCGCGTGTCACCGCGGCGGCGAACATAAAGGTTCCCGCCTCAATCTGATCGGGGATGATGGAGTACTCTGTCCCGTGGAGTTGATCGACGCCGAGGATCCGGATACTGTCGGTGCCCGCGCCCTTGATATTCGCGCCCATGCTGTTGAGGAAATTCGCGACATCGACGACGTGCGGCTCCTTCGCGGCGTTTTCAATGATGGTCTGACCCGCTGCGAGGACAGCGGCCAGCATAATATTGATGGTGGCTCCGACGGAGACGACGTCCATGTAGATATGGGTGCCCCGGAGAACTTCCGCTTCGGCGACGACCATGCCGGGAGGCACCAGAGAGACGTCCGCGCCCAGCGCGCGGAAACCTTTGATGTGCTGGTCAATAGGTCTCTTGCCGATCTCGCATCCGCCGGGTTGCGCTACGGCCGCATAGCGGTGCCTGCCCAGAAGAGCGCCGATCAGGTAGTAGGAACCTCTGATCTCCCGCACATCATCATTGTCAACCGTCGATTTACGGTTGATCATCGAACCGTTGATCCTGTAACAGTGGCGGTCCACCCTCTCTACGCGTGCGCCGATCGTCCGGATCGTCTTCAGGATTGCGCGGATGTCACTGACGTCGGGTACATTCTTCACTGTAACGGTTTCGCCGGTCATGACAGAGGCTGCCAGAATGCCGAGTGCCGCGTTCTTGGCGCCCGCGATTTCGACTTCGCCGCTCAGGGAATTTCCCCCCTTTACAATATATTGATATTGATCCATAAAAGCCCCTTATATGCATTCGCGCATGAAGAACTGAAAATGGCTTTTTTTCTCCGCCGGAGAGTCCATCCTGCTGTACGGGCCGGTTTTCCGGCGGCGGGCTTTTTGTTCTCCACCGTCGGGCTTTTTTGTTCTCCGCCGGGGAGTTTTACGCTGTGCGGACCGGTTTTTCGACGCTCTGCGGCGTTTTTCTCTCCGGCCGGCGCGCGGTCAGGCTTTTCACCGGTTTTTATCCGACCCGAAACATAAACTTCCGTTTTTCCTCTTCCGTTTCAATGATCTCGATCTCCGCGCCCAGTCTGCGGAGTTTTTCCGGGAAATCTTCGTATCCGCGCTCGATATAATGGATTTCGTGGACTTCCGAGAATCCTTCGGCCGCGAGGGCCGCGGTCACGAGCGCAGCGCCGGCTCGAAGGTCCGGGGAACTTAGCCTGGCTCCCGTGTACTTTTCAACGCCGTCGATAATCGCAGTGTTGCCCTCCACGGTGACATGCGCGCCCATTTTGATGAGCTCGTCCACATATTTGAAGCGGTTTTCAAAAATACTCTCCGTGACAATGCTCACGCCGCGTGAAAGTCCTAACAGGACGGCGATCTGCGGCTGCATGTCCGTCGGAAAGCCGGGATACGGCAGAGTTTTCACGTTTGTGGCGCCGAGGCGCCTGGTTGCGACAACGCGCAGCTCGTCGTCCGATTCATGAATCTGGCAGCCGATCTCCTTGAGCTTGGCGGAGAGAGATTCCAGATGCTTGGGAATCACGTTCCTGATGGTCACATCCCCGCGGGTCGCCGCGGCGGCGAACATGAAGGTTCCCGCCTCGATCTGGTCGGGGATAATGGAGTAATTTGTCCCGTGGAGTCTTTCGACGCCGCGGATCCGGATCGTGTCTGTGCCCGCGCCCTTGATGTTCGCGCCCATGCTGTTCAGGAAATTCGCGACATCGACGACATGCGGCTCCTTCGCGGCATTCTCGATGATGGTCTGGCCCACTGCCATGACAGAGGCCATCATAATATTGATGGTGGCCCCGACGGAGACGACGTCCATGTAGATGTGGGAGCCCCGGAGGACTTCCGCCTCGGCGACGACCATGCCGGGGGATACCAGAGAGACATCCGCGCCCAGCGCGCGGAAACCTTTGATGTGCTGGTCAATAGGCCGCAGGCCGATATTGCACCCGCCCGGGAGCGCTACGGACGCGCAGCGGTGTTTGCCCAGAAGGGCACCGATCAGGTAGTAGGATCCTCTGATCTTTCTCACATAATCGTTGTCAACCGCCGATCCGCGGCTGATCATCGAACCGTTTATCCTGTAACAGTGGCGGTCTACCTTCTCCACATGCGCGCCGATCATCTGGATCGCCTTCAGGATTGCGCGGATATCACTGACATCAGGTATATTTTCAATCGTAACGGTTTCGTTGGTCATGACAGAAGCTGCCAGAATGCCAAGCGCCGCGTTTTTGGCGCCCGCAATTTCCACTTCGCCGCTCAGGGAATTCCCCCCTTTTACAATATAATGATCCATGAAAGCCCCTTATATGCGTCTGCGCATGAAGAACTGAGAATGGCTTTTTTCAAAATCAGACCAGCCTGCCGGCTCCGGGAGATTTTTCCCGCTGCCGGACTGTTCGGATCTGCGGGAGGATTTCCCCGCCGCGCGGATTATTCCGCGCCGCCGGCCGTCTTCGCTCTGCCGGAGGATTTCCC